>JAEDNJ010000093.1 GCA_016302525.1 Phascolarctobacterium sp.
GCATCGGCAAAATTTTTGACAGAGCCAGACATTCATCTGCATAAATATTGCCTAAACCGGCAATAATTTTTTGGTCGAGAATAAAGGTCTTGATGGGCTTACGGCTTTTAGCAGCCAGAGGTACTAGATAAGCTGGCGTAAAGCCCTCGCTTAAGGGCTCTGGCCCCAGTGTCTCATAGCCTTCTATATACATATCATTATCTGTCACTAAATAGAGTGTGCCAAAGGTACGAATATCCGTAAACCAAAGCGTTACTCCATCCGTAAGGCTAAACTTGATCTTGGCATACTTAGGCTCAGGAGCAGTGCTGGGCTGAGCAATCAAGGCTCCTGTCATGCGCAGATGGACAATGAGCCTTTGATTTGTAGCAGTTTGCAGCACCAAATATTTGCCCTTGCGAGCCACATCCTCAATAGTCTTGCCCACAAGCCCCTTGATAAAGGCTTCTGGACTAGGATGTTTAATTAACCTATCTAAATATATCTCAACATTAGTAATTACTTTTCCTTTAATATGGGGAGTAAGTGTTTTACGCACTTGCTCAACCTCAGGCATTTCCGGCATAATGTTCTCCTTTATCGGCAAAGCTAAAAATATCTCTGCCCACTAAATAAATATAAGGCTCAATTATTTCCTGGGCAATAATTATTTTGCTTCTGCCCAGTTTTTACCAAAGGCCACCTCTGCAAGCAAGGGGATTTCCAGCTTCACAGCACTTTCCATAGCCTCGGCAACGAGCTTAGCAACCTGCTCCTTTTCTGCTTCCGTAACCTCTAATACAAGTTCGTCATGCACCTGTAGCAGGATACGCGATTTAACCCCTGCCTCCTGCAGAGCCTTTGCCACCTTCAGCATGGCCACCTTCATAATATCAGCTGCAGAGCCCTGAATAGGCGTATTAATAGCTGTACGCTCAGCAAAGCTGCGCAGATTAAAATTGCTGTGACGAATATCCGGCAGATATCTTCTGCGGCCCATCATCGTAGACACGTAGCCCTGCTCTCTGGCCCTGGCAACAATGTCTTCCATATATTGCTTAACCCCGGTATAGCGGGCAAAATAGCTCTTGATGTAGCCGGCAGCCTCTGCACGCGTAACATCCAGCTGCTTAGCCAGGCCAAAGTCGCTAATGCCGTAGACAATACCAAAGTTTACAGCCTTGGCCTTCGTGCGCTGCTCCTTAGTTATCTCTTCCAAGGGCAAACCCATAACCTCTGCCGCTGTGCTAGCATGGACATCCTGCCCATGCCTAAAGGAATCCAAAAGCAGCTTATCCTGCGCTATGCAAGCCAAAATTCTTAGCTCCACCTGCGAATAGTCGCAGCTCATGAGGTAATCGTAGCCCTCACCCGGCACAAAGATGTTCCTGATCTGCCTGCCCTCCTCTGTACGAGTAGGAATGTTTTGCAAATTAGGGTCAGTGCTGGATAAACGACCCGTTACCGCCACAGTCTGTTGAAAATGCGTATGAATACGCCCAGTTTCCTTGTTCACCAGCGGCTTCAAGCCCTCTAAATAGGTTGATTGCAGCTTCGTCAGCTTGCGATACTCTAAAATTGTGCTGATTACAGGGTGTTTGCCCTCTAACTGCTCCAAGACAGAAACATCTGTTGAATAACCAGTCTTTGTCTTTTTCAGCACTGGCAGACCCAAAGTTTCAAACAGCAGCACTCCTAATTGCTTAGGCGATTTCAAATTTATCTTTTCTCCTGCCTGTTCAGCAGCTACTCTTTCCAGCTTACTAATGCGGAAGCTCATATCCTCGTTGAGCTGATCCAGCAGCTCAATATCGGGCTTTATACCATTACATTCCATTTGCGCCAGGACTAAGGCCAGGGGCAGCTCAACCGTTTCATACAGCTGCACCAGCTCACGCTCAGCTAGGCGCTCTCTTAATTGTTTAACCAGCTCAGCCAAATTTTCACAGGCAGTCTGCTTTTCCTTAGGCAAAAATCTCTTAGCCAGGTCGCCCAGCTCATAGCTATTTAGGCCAGGGTCCGTCAAATAGGCAGCTAAGGCCACATCCTCGACTATGCCAGCGAGCTTATAACCCTGACAAATGCAAGCCTTAGCTATTTCCTTGCTGTCTATAGTCGCCTTCGGCAGGCTCTCCGCTGCTAAATAAGCATAAAAATCCTGCCAGCAATTACTCAGATTATCTACTATATAAATACTGTCCTCGTAATAAATATCTGCCTCAGAAATTGCTAAATGCGGCAGCTCGCCTGTAACATTAGCAACTAGATAGGTAATAGCCTTTTTAGCAGCCAGCTCCTGAAAAAAGGCCTTCGCCTGCTTACTGTCAAGATGTACCTGCTGGACTGCAGGCTCTTCCTCTAAATCACTGAATAGTCCCTGCTCAGCTGTGCTAGAACCCAGGACGCCGACAAATTTATCGTACATATTGCGGAAATCTAATTCCAGCAGCAGCTCCTGCGCCTCTGGTGGCAGTTCCCTTAGCTCATAGGTCTCCATGGCTAAATCAATGGGAGTATCCGTATAAATCGTTGCCAGCCTTTGGCTCAGCAGAGCAGAGTCCTTGTTATCAAGCAGCTTTTGCCTTAAGGACTTACTGGAAATTTTATCTATATTCTCCACTACAGTGGCTACATCACCGTATTCCTTGATGAGCTTGAGCGCAGTTTTCGGACCAACACCGGGCACACCGGGGATATTATCGGAGCTATCGCCCATTAAGCCCTTGAGCTCAATAATCTGCTTAGGAGCAAGGCCTTCATAATTGGCGGCAAACTCGGCCTCGTCATAGATTTGAATATCGGTAATGCCACGCTTTGTAAAATAAACCTTAGTCCTTCTATCCACCAGCTGCAGCTCATCCTTATCACCTGTGACAATGATAACCTCAATATCCTCTGGCGCATGGACAGCAAAGGTGCCGATAATGTCGTCCGCCTCGTAATCAGCCAGCTCTAGTGTCTTAATGCCCAAGGTCTCCAAAACCTTCATCGACAGAGGGAACTGCGACTTTAATTCTGGCGGTGTCGGCTTCCTTTGTCCCTTGTACTCAGCAAACATCTCTGTGCGAAAGCTTTTGCGCGACTTATCAAAGGCGACAGCCATATATTTGGGCTTTACCTCATCCATCAGCTTTACCAGCATATTACATAAGCCATAAACCGCACCTGTGGGCACGCCATTTTTATTTGTCAGGGGCGGCAGAGCAAAAAACGCCCTATGGATTAAGCTGCTGCCATCTACTACCAAAAATTTCTCAGCCATTAGTATCTCCTCAGTCTGTATAGTACCTTATCCTAGAAAAGTAGAGCACCACCAGTCGGTGATGCTCTAACAAAATTGTGTCCTAATTATTTGCTAGCAGGAGCCGGAGCAGGTGCAGCCGCCTTAGGTAATTGAATAGAAAAATCTCTAATCAAGGGCTTTTCCTTTTCAATAGCAAAAGCAAAAATGTATACTGCATGAGGAACCTTAACAAAGGCCGTTTGATATTCTAAGACATCAGCATCATCAAACTTGGTGATAGAACGAAGCGTTTTGCTACTGATAGCGCCAAAGTTATTATCGTTAATCTTTCTAAAATTGTTGAAGCTTTCCTCAGTAAAATCCTTTTTAAATTCAGGAGTCAGATACATTTCTACAGCCTTATAGTTGGTTGCGCTCACAAACTTATCCACGATTTCCATTTCGCTATCCAGCAGCTTGCCTGCAGATGCACTGCATACAGAGCTAATAGCCAACATTAAGGTTGCAGCCAGCATTAAAATTAGTTTTCTCATGACATTTCCTTTCTCAGGCTTATTTACCAAAGCCCTCTACAAGTCTATTTACGGCCTCGATGGTGTCCTCATGGCTGCCAAAGCCAGTGAGACGGAAATAGCCCTCGCCGCACTTGCCGAAGCCTACACCAGGAGTGCCTACAATAGCAAATTTTTCTAATAACAAATCAAAGAATTCCCAAGAGCCCAGGCCATTAGGACATTGCAGCCAAATATAAGGAGAATGAACACCACCAAAGAAGGTAAAGCCCAGCTTATTGAAGGCTTCTACCAGAATTCTTGCGTTCTCCAGATAATAAGCCACCATTTCCTTGCATTGCTTTACACCCTCAGGGCTAAAGGCAGCCTCTGCACCGCGTTGAGTGATGTAGGGCACACCATTAAACTTCGTGGTTTGACGGCGCAGCCACATCTTATTAAGGTTCATTTCTACCCCATCCTCATTCTTGCGCACTAAGCCTAAAGGCACAACAGTATAACCGCAGCGAGTACCGGTAAAGCCTGCTGTCTTAGACATGGAGCACAGCTCAATAGCACAGTCCTTAGCGCCCTCAATAGCAAAAATGCTGCGAGGCACAGTAGGATCAACCACAAAGGACTCATAAGCTGCATCATAGAGAATAACGGAATCATTTGCCTTAGCATAAGCAACCCAAGCCTCTAATTGCTCCTTCGTATAAACTGCGCCAGTAGGATTGTTAGGTGAGCAAAGATAGATAATGTCCGCCTTAACATCCTTCGGAGGCATAGGCAGGAAGCCGTTCTCCGGATTACCCTCCATGTAGATTACCTTGCGACCACACATAATATTAGTGTCTAAATAAACAGGATAGACAGGGTCAGGAATCAGGATGGTATTAGCATTGCTGAAAATATCAGTAATATTGCCGCAGTCGCTCTTTGCACCGTCGCTAACAAAAATCTCCTTTGCATCAACGCTCACACCAAAGCTTTGATAATAAGCTGCAATAGCCTCACGCAGGAAATCATAGCCCTGCTCCGGACCATAACCACGGAAGGTTTCCTTAACGCCCATCTCAGCCACAGCCTTAGCCATAGCCTCTACCACAACAGGAGCCAAGGGCAGGGTAACATCACCAATACCCATGCGAATAATCTTCTTGTCCTGATTAGCCTTTGCATAGGCAGCAACCTTGTTAGCAATATCAGCAAACAAATAGCTTTCCTTCAGATTTGCATAATTTCCATTTACAATAGCCATAACTAAATCCCCCTCAAAATTATTTAATTATATTATATAATTGAATACAGTCTCAAATTTCCCCTGCCCGCCAAGCCATGGCCTACCATGGTTTTCTTTACCTACTTGTTAAAGGGCAAAGGCATGAGGCTCATATCCTTACAAGCTAATTATTTTACTACCTCGTCAGGAACCTCAACAGTGCCAACAAAGGCCTCTACTGCCGGACCCTCCAGGTAAACGGTCTCGTCACGCATATAAGTAACCTGCAGAGTGCCACCCTTAGCAATAACGGTTAAGGGTTTATTGCGCACGCCAGCGTTGCCCAGCATAATGCTTGCTACAGCAACAGCGCAAGCGCCAGTACCGCAGGCAAAGGTCTCACCGCTGCCACGCTCCCAAACGCGGAATTTAACAGTGTTCTTGTCAATAACCTCAACAAACTCTGTATTAACGCCTTCTGGGAACAGAGGATGATGCTCAAAGCGAGGACCAAGCTCTTCCAGATTCAGGCTGTCAATATCCTTCATAAAGGTTACAAAATGAGGATTACCCATAGAAATTGCAGTTCCGTTATAAACCTCAAGCTGCACCTTATCCATTGCCAGGCCTTGGTCCACAAACACATAATGGTCACTAATCATAGGAATCTCAGTTGTTTTGAAAACGGGCTTACCCATATTAACCTTAGCGGACACGACTTTTCCCTCCTCCACTTTCACATCAATGGTTTTAATACCAGATAAGGTTTCGATAGCAATTTGCTGCTTATCAGTTAAACCCTTATCATAAACAAATTTTGCTACACAACGAATACCGTTGCCACACATCTTGCCTTCAGATTGGTCGGCATTGAACATACGCATTTTAAAATCTGCAACATCAGATTTGCAAACGCAAATTAAACCGTCACTGCCAATGCTAAAACGTCTATGAGCAACATATTCAGAAATCTTGCCCATATTGGGCAGCTCTTCCTTAGTACAATCTACATAAACATAGTCATTGCCAGCACCATGCATTTTCGTAAATTCTATTTTCATAGGTTTAACTCCTTCATTTGTATTCTATCAATTTATTATAACAAATCTTTGTCAATTTAGCACTCTTTTTTTAGAAAAACTGCAGCTTTTTTGTTAGATAAAAGCATAATCCAAGCTTTGTTTCCTGCTAGCTTTTATTTTGGGCTAAAAATAAAAAGACACCCGCAGAACCGAGTGTCTCTGACCTATTTCCCGAACAAATCACTGTGCGTTCCTGTGCGGGATTAGGTAAAAGAAAAAACGCATTACTTTCGTAATGCGTTTTTTCTAACCGGCGATTTCCTATCCTCCCAGGGGGCTTCCCCCCAAGTACTTTC
>JAEDNJ010000094.1 GCA_016302525.1 Phascolarctobacterium sp.
GCAAAGCAGTTGTATAATTATCCTTATAACCGTCATCAAAGCTTAAGGCTATATAATTAGCCACACTTTTTCCTGTCCGTAGGCGCTCGCACAGCTCCTCCACCGTCACGATTTTGTAGCCCCGCTCCTGCAAAATTTGCAAATGCCGCTCAAACACCTCAGGAGCTATAACTAAGGAAGGGTCCCAATCCTCTCTACTTATAGAATGATATTCTAAAACCAAGGCACCCGTGCGAGAATAATCTTCTATTAGCTTATTATAAAACAGCTTAGCAACAGCTCCGCCAGCCAAAGCAACTACAGCTACAACACAAGCTATTTTCTTCCACTTCCACGCCATGAATTTACTCCGTTAAAACTACTCTTCCTCATAACCATTTTCTATACTGATAATCTATCTTCCTATAGAGTTTATATGTCAGAAAACTCTTCTCGATATTCATTGTACTTACTTGACAATACTGGAAATGAATTTTACTCTCTCCCCAAACAATTTGCCCTCAACAAATTTTATCATAAAAGACAAAATATCTAAACCAGTAAATTCCTTCTGCAAGCTTATTCTATGCTCTTTATATAGCTACAGCAGCTTGCACAAAGCCAGCCCACGAGCATATTTAGAACGCTCCTCTTCCTTCAGAGTGACCTCTTTGCCAGCACGCTGCGCGAAATTCAACAGGGCCTGTGCTTCGCCGTCCTTGAGCTCAAGCTCAATTTCGTCAATCTCGTCTTTAGCAGCACCAGCAATAACAAAGCCTTTGTCGACGGCCAGCTCAATGACAGCTCCTTCATAATCCAATAAGTAGGTAGTGCGCTCTACATCCACGCTAAACAGTTTTTCTACGCCCTGAGGCGCCAAATCTGTCAATTCATAAGCAAACCCCAGAGATTTAAAACCAGCCAACACTGCTTTATTCTCTGTTAACGGAATATTAAGCTCAATTCTTTCTGCAAGTCCGCCCTGCTTTTTCAGAGTAGCCTTTACCGTAGCTTCAAAACCTCCGTCGCCCTTATCACGCACGCGATAAGCTATGCCATGATTGCGAAAAGCCATATCCTTAGTATCGTAGTAGCTGCTACTTAATTGGCGAACTGTCTTACTTTCCTCACGCAGGGCAGCCTTAACAAAGTCTAATTGCAGTAGCTTCTTTAAATCCTCGTCACTCAGCAAAAGCTTTAATTCTATTTCGGTATTCTTGCTCATTTTTATATCACCCTTTTCTTGTTGATAGGTAAAATTTAATCATGTAGCTGTTGATCCTATTTTATAAATTCATTTTGCTCTATCTAATATAATTATTTACCTGCCTTATTAGAGAAAAGCTTTATCTCCTAACCTTTAACTTATATTGTTAAGCAAAACCTTATTGTATAAATGTTTAGCTTATATAGTAAAAGCAGGTTACTTCATTAAGAATAAGCATTTATCTGTCCAATTCCAGCAGAGCTGTATATTTGCCTTATCTAGTTAAAAGAGAATGCTCACCCTTATATTTCCATAAAATGAACGGCAGGCCAAAAGCTAAAATGGTTAGGACAATTGCTCCATAAAACCTGCTCGTCCCAAAGGAATCTGCCAAAAAATTATAGGCAATAGCTCCTGGTAACATACCAACAACAGTAGCCAGCACATAGGTTCTCAGCGGAAACAGCACACTACCAGCTACTACACTTACTGGGTCATAGGGGAAAATAGGCACAGTACGCAGCCAAAGCATTTTCATAAAGCTGCCCGAACCTACCAGATAGCCCCTTAATCTGTCGCCCCAGCTGCCGCCAAAGTTTTCTAAAAACCAGCGACCACCGCCAAAACGCCCCATTGCATAACAAAAGCAGGCACAGCCCAAGCCACCTGCCAGAAGCAGCACTATCCCCAGCCAGGGACCAAAGAGCAGACCAGCACTCAGATTTAAAAAGATAGTGGGAAATAACAGCATTGGCCTAATGGTATAAACGCCAACATAAATCAAGGGCGCCAAAACTCCAAAGTTTGCCACCCAGCTTCTAATATCCTCTGCCGTTTTGGGATGGGGATTGTAAGGCGAATGATAGAGGAAATATAACAAGCCTCCCATACAACAAGCATAAATCATAACCCTAGCCAAGAGGCAGACATATTTTTTTTGTAATCTATTTAACATACAGAGCCTCGTTTCTAATGTCATAATATTATACTTTTTTTCTCCCTAAAAAGCAAGCATATTCCCCTTGCATTAATAACAGTATAAACTAAAATTAACTATCCTTTTTACCATAAAAGTGTTATAATCATCTCATAACAACCCATAGCCTCGGCTCAGCCGATAGTCTAAAAGAAAGGAAGGTATTCATTATGGAATACATCAAAATCAAAGAAAAAGACGCTCCTCACTATATCTATGAATTCGAGGGCAAATATCCCGTAATTGACGAGAAGGCTTATGTTTTCGCTTCTGCTATGTTAGCAGGTGATGTCGAAGTTAAGGAGTACGCTAGCGTATGGCCTAATGTTTCTATGCGTGGTGATGTCAACAAAATCGTTGTAGGTCGCTACAGCAACATCCAGGACAACTGCTGCCTCCATGTTGCTGATGACCATGCTTGCATTGTTGGCGACTATGTTACCGTTGGCCACTGTGTAACCCTGCACGCCTGCACCGTTGAAGACCATTGCTTAATCGGCATGGGTGCTACCGTTTTAGATGGCGCTGTAATCGGCACTGGCTCTATCGTTGGCGCTGGTGCTTTAGTTACCAAGGGCACTGTTATTCCTCCTAATTCTTTAGTATTAGGTTCTCCTGCAACTGTTAAAAAGACTATGGGCCCCGAAGGAGTTAAGGCAATTCACGCTCAAGCAGTTAAGTATAAATCCGAGTGGGCAGAAAAATATGGCTTCGGTCCTAATATTGGCGGCGAGGTTTACGACGGCAGCAAAATTGTTTAATATTTAGGATAATATTTAAACTGTTTAGAGGCGGATAAAGCCCCGCTTGAAGTATATTTACGAAAAACTATTGTCAATAGTATTAACAATCTCTACAGGTATCACTTCGGTGGTACCTGTTTTTTTATTAAAATATAAAGTGCCACTCTTGAAGAAACAGCAAGTAAAAGAAATGCAATTATCAGCTTTTTCAAGGCTCTGATACCATAGAAAAGATTTCCTTTAACAACTAAACATACTACGCTTTATAAAGGTAGTTTTTACAAAAAAATACTCCTTGAATTGTAAATACAATTGCCAGTGAAATCCATTTTATTACTCGTAGGATTTGAGTTATTATAGTTAAAAGTTATTTTTTGCTAATAGCATAGTGGTTAGTTGCTTTTAATAAAAAAGCGAGCTAGACAAACATCTAACTCGCTTAATATTAGAAAACTATCTGCCTAACTCGCGCTTCATAATGCGTTTGTAGGCTTCTACGCCAGGCTGGTCGTAAGCATCAACATTTGCCAGCTCGCCCTCGTAGGCTACAGACAACATTAAGAAGTATAACAGCTGACCAACATGGAATTCGTCCAATAAGGGCAGGCTATACATAGCGCTAAAGCGTTTATCGCCATCTAAAGCCTCTCTATTGGCATTCATAGCAGCCTTCAATGCCTTTTGCATGGATAGTCCATAGTATTTAGAGAATTCCGGAATATGCGGGAAGGGGTTACCTAAAACAATATCCTTGCTGAAGCTTTCAACGTAGAGGAACTGCACAACCTTGTTACGGCGACCATCCTGATGCTGCTGCGTTTGAGCATGCATATCAGTCGTACCAACAGCAGGAATAGGAGTTCTGCCATAGAAAACTGTATTGCCATTTCTATCATAGCGCTTGCCCAAGGATTCTGCTAACAGCTGTACATACCATTCAGAAACAGATTTCAGGCACATACCATAGCCCATCAGGACCTCAATATCACAGTTGCATTTATCTGCAGCCAAGAATTTTAGAGTTGCATTCAACAGAGCCGGGTTTTCCCAAACATCATGGCTACGGCAAGCCATATCCATAGCTTTGGCACCATCTAAAATAGCCTCAATGTCTAGGCCAATAGCAGCCGCAGTTACAAGGCCAACATCATGGAGCACAGAAAAACGACCGCCTATGCCATCCTTAACATCAAAGTAACGCCAGCCATGCTCTTTAGCCAAACGGAACAAGGGAGAATCAGTTGCTTCATCTAAACCAGTAACAACAGCAACCTCAGTCTCAATATAATCAGAGCTAATGCATTTATCATAGTAGTAGCTAAATGCTGTCAGAGTTTCCAAGGTTGTACCAGATTTAGAAATAGGCACAATCATAACCTTAAATTTATCGCCCTTCTTCTCTCCCGTCTTGCCGATATTACGAATCAGAGAGCGCAAATTGAGACTTTGCATAGGATCCAGATTATTACCAGCAAAGAAAATGTAGGGACGTTTTTTACGCTCTTCATTAGACAAGCAGTTCCAAGTTTCACCACAGAAAATATCAAAAAGCACCTTATTGCCTAAATAAGAACCACCAATACCTAAGAAAATAACAGCATCAACCTCTTCGCGCACATGCTCAGCTAAAGCATGCAGTTTTTGCATAGACCTAGGATTATTGGGAAAATCTTGTTTAACATAGGGCAATCTCATAAAGAAGACAGGTTCAGGCTCACCATCTTTAGAAAGATGATTCTTCGCATGACCAGTCGCACGAATAACATCAATAGCCTCTGCAGCCTTATTCGTTGCACATTTAAGGCCATTAATATCCTCTACGCTTAAACGCCCATCACCCAGCATAGTGCTGTAATCAAATACAAAACCATCAGATAATTGTATCATATTTTGGATAGCCATAATTAAACCTCCGAATTAGTATTCCTTATTGCCATTATAGCATACACTATTCAATTTGTCACGAACAAATTAATATCAATTAAATTGATATTAAATATCAGTTTTTTCTATTTTATTCTTTGCAAAATTCGTAGTACAATATATACATCCAAGGGAAAATCATAATAGTAAAGAATGCTTAGGAGGATAAAAATGCTAACCGAAATCAAAACCACTGAAAAAGCAACCTATGACAAGCCATATATCATTACCCAGGAAAATGGTAAAGATGTCAAAACTCTAAATTATTCCCTTATTTATGCTACAAAAATATGCGAATATTATTCTTCGAAAACTAATCTTTCCTTCCATTATGCCTTAAAGGGCAGCTTTATTGTTGAATTAGTTTATCCCAAGGAAACGCTTATTATAGAGCAGGGTGAATTTTTCATCGCAAAGCCCAACACAGTATATACAATTAAAAACTCTCAGAATGCCTGCTGCATTATTAATATGCACATAGACTCAAACAAATTTAACTGCGAATACGCAGGTCTGTTAAATAAATATGGAGCTTTTAATACCTTTTTAGAAGCTAGCAAAGAAAAAGTTGCTAATCCTAATTTTGCTTCTTTATCAGAACATGAAAGGCTACTGTTTAATAGCCTGCTAGATGTCATTAGCTCTAAGGACCTTTATAGACAAATTGAATCTGAGGACTTTTTGTCCTTAACCTTCAAATATGTTCTTTTGCTCATAGACAGAAATTTTGTTGCCAATAGATTAAATATTCTCTCTGTAGACGGTATGATAAAAAAGTATATCAGCGAAAATCTTACTACAGCCAATATTGGTGAGCTGGCCCGCCTCCTTAATTACAGCGTAAGCTATACCTCTGAGCTAATTACAAAGACGACAGGACAAAACTTTAAAACGCTTTTGCGTGAAGCCAGGATTAGAAAGGCCAAGACATTGTTAGAAACCGAAAAGCTTTCCTTAGAAGCAGTACACCTAGCCGTTGGCTACGACAATCTTGGTAGCTTTATCCTTGCCTTTAAGGAAGTTTTAGGAGAAACACCTGGTGCGTATCGTAACAAATTTCTTCTTGAAAACCTTAACTAAAAACAAAAAAGCTGCTTGCAAACGCAAACAGCCTCAATTACATATGGCAGGGGCAGCAGGACTCGAACCTACGCATGCGGGAGTCAAAGTCCCGTGCCTTACCGACTTGGCTATGCCCCTATATGACAAGCAAGCACTGTAGTACAGTGCTTGCTCATTTTGTAACCGGCGATTTCCTATCCTCCCAGGGGGCTTCCCCCCAAGTACTTTCGGCGTTTAAGGGCTTAACTACTGTGTTCGGGATGGGAACAGGTGGATCCCCTTAGCCATCACCACCGGATTATTTCTTCAAGGCTTGCACCCTGAAAACTATACAGAAGATTTTCTCTACTACTTTATACAACAAACTCGCCGAAAAGTCAAGCCCTCGACATATTAGTA
>JAEDNJ010000095.1 GCA_016302525.1 Phascolarctobacterium sp.
TGAAAAAATGGGCTTCTCCATATCGTTGGCTAGCCTTGCTGTGTTTTGGTGTGAGTATTTTAGGCTTAGGCTTTGCCTATTATTGGGAAAGCTATGAAGCGCAAAGGTTTACTTATATACAGGGGCAATATGCAGAGCTTAGGCCCTGGCAAGAAAAGAGAGCCAAGCTAGATAATGTGGAAAAGGAAATTCAACGCCTAAAGAATAGCCTTGAGACCATAGAAAAGGAGCGGGTCGTTTGGAGCAGGGTGCTGGACGAGATTGGCAGAAGAATACCGCAGGGCTGTTGGCTGACGAAGCTAGAAGAGCAGCAGTCTACAAATAAAAAGCCGGCCGCCAAGGCTTTGCTGCTGACTGGTAAAACAGAAAGCCCTGAGCTTTTACTCCGCTTTGTAGAACAGTTAAAGACTGTTAAAGCCTTTGACCTAGTGCAAATAGTAAATAGTGGTACAGATACAAATAGTGGTATTTATGCTAGGGCGTTGCAAGGCTTTTGCATAGAGATAAAAATAAAGGGAGGAAAACACCATGGATGAAATCAGCGCAATTATCAAGAACAAGGGTGAGCTAAGCAGCTATAAATATGTTATGCTTTTGGGAGCAAGTGTTGTCTTACTGGCCATTGTGGTCTGTTTTATCCTCATGCCAGTATGGCAGAAGCATATTTTTTTAGAAAAGGAATACAAGCTTTATGAAGAAAGGATAAGGGCTTTGGAAAGCTATGCTATCCAGCACAGAAGCTATGAAACAGAATATGTAGCTAAGCAAGGCGAATATGTCAGGCTAAGAGAGAGACTGCCCCTAGAAAATCAGGGACAGGATTATTTAGGCCAGCTGCAGCAGCTTGCTAGAGGGCAGGGAGTGGCACTAGCTGTAGCTCGTAATAGTGAACCAGCAAAGAAACTGAAGGGACTGACAAGTATTGTCTTAGACGTAAGAACGCAGGAGAGCTATGGCTCTGTAAAGAGATTTTTAGAGACATTAGAAAAAGAGGGGCCATATGTTATCGACAAAATAAAGGTAGAGGGAAATAATGAGGGCTTAGTTAATGTCTCAGCTCGTATTATGATTTATAGCTCTAAATAGATATGTATAGAAATAGACAATAAAGATGTTACTGCCTTATTGTAATGTTAAAAACTAATAAACAGAGATTTTGAGAAGGATTATTAATGACTTCTTAGCAAGGTCTATAACATAAATTGAGAGCTCTATATACTTTTATAGCTATGTGAAAGCTTGTGCTAAGGCTTTCTTACTATCAATAATACAATTTTACTAGCATTAAATATAAGATTTTGTTATAATTAACACTATACTGTTTAGCAAACCTATGCTTTGTAAGCTTTGCAAAAGCTAGCTTGACATAATTTTGTCATATTTCCTTTATATAATATCTCAAAATAGGCGTATTGGACCCTTTTTCTGTCCGTGGCAGAGCTAAATGCTGACATAGGCTTGTTTTAATTATGAATATATGTAGGTGGAGTGGGATTATGAGCTTGAAAAACCGTAAGCTGCAAATAGCCTTGGCTGTTTTGTTGGCAATTGTCGCTATTATTAGTTATCGTATTTATAGTAATATCCAAAAGGAGCAGGCTCGTGCTGCTAACCTAGGCAAGAAAAAGGCTGTTAATGTAGTTTTAGAAAAGCCTTATCGCCAGACAATTGTTCCTAAGCTGCTTTTTTCTGGTACTCTTGATCCTGCCTGGCAGGCAGAAATTGGCTCAAAGGTGGATGGTCGCTTGGAGAAGCTCTATGTGCAGGAGGGCGATAGGGTTTCTAAGGGTCAGGTGCTGGCTCTTTTAGAAAGAATTGATACCGAGGCCAATCTGCAGAGCGCCCGTGGCAGCTATTTAGATGCTAAAACTAATTTAGAAAAGGCAGAGCTGGATTTACAGCGCTATCAAAAGCTGGGTGCAAGCGGTGCTGTTTCTCAGGCTGTTGTTGATAATTATCTCTTTGCTCGCAATAACGCGAGAGCAAAGCTAGAGGCAGCAAGGGGTACTCTTGCTAGCCATGAGTCCAAGGCTGCTGATACGAGAATTATCGCTCCTAATGATGGCATTATCGCTAAGCGCTATTATCAAGAGGGCTATTATGCTAAGGCCGCAACTCCTGTCTTTGCTATTGCTGATATTAGTAAGCTGAAAACTACTATCCATATTCCTGAGGGCAATATTGCCAGCGTTGCTGTAGGCAATAAGGCAAAAATTTCTTTATCTGCTTATGCTGACAAAAAGCTGGAGGGTACTATTACCCGTATTGCTCCCGTGGCAGATTCTCCTAGCCACACCTTTGCCGCTGAGGTGAGTGTGCCTAATGGCGAAAATATGCGCGCTGGTGTTTTTGCTACTGTAGCTTTAGAGGCTATGCTGAAGGAAAATGCCTTGGTTATCCCCATTCAGGCCATTGTTATGCGTGATGACCAAAAAACTGTCTTTGTTCCTGATAAGGATGGCTTTGTACGCCGTAAGGTTATTGATGTAGGTTACATGGATGACAAGATTGCCGAGGTTAGATCTGGGCTGGAGGATAACGAAAGCATTGTAACTGAGGGTCACAATAAGCTGCGTGAGGGCACGCAAATTAAAATGGACAAAAAGGCTGGTAAAGAAAAATGATTGGTACATTTATAAAGAGACCGGTATTTACCACCATGTTCATTTTATTGCTGGTAGTATTCGGTATAAAGAGCTATCCGGAGCTAGGTGTAGACCTGAATCCGGATGTTGATTTACCCATTGTTTCGGTATATGTTACCTATGATGGCGCTTCTCCCTCAGAGATGGAAACCCTGGTAACTAAAAAGATAGAAAACCGTGTAAGTCAGGTTTCTGGTATCAAAAGCTTAACCTCGACTGTTAAAGAGGGCTTTAGCCAAACTGTAATGGAGTTTGAAATTGGCACAGACCCGCAGCAAAAGGCTTCTGAGGTGCGTGAAAAGGTTACTGCTGTGCGTAAGAGCCTGCCAGATGATATTGACGAGCCTGTAACCCAAACTGTAGACCTGAACTCTCGTCCTATTGTAGCCTTTGCTCTGTCCTCTGAAAGCCGTTCTCGAAACGAGGTACGCCGCATTGTTGAGGATAATATTAAGGACCAGCTTTTGATGGTTAATGGCGTTGCTGATGTTAATGTTTATGGTGGCAATAGCCGTACCATGCGCATTGTGCTGAAGCCGGAGAAGCTGAAGGAATATGGTATCTCTTATCAAAGTGTAAGAGACAAGCTCAATGCTAATAACTATAATACCCCTGGCGGCAAGGCTAAGGGTGAGGCGATGGAAATTACCGTCCGTGTTGTAGGTAAGTTCAAAACCATTGAGGATATCCGTGCTGTGGCTGTGGGAAATAGCCAGGGCAGACCTATTTATATCAGTGATATTGCGGAGGTTAGGGATAGCTTTAAGGATGACAGCAACTTTGCTAGCGTAGACGGCGTTCCCTGTGTTAATATTTTCATTCGTCGCCAATCCATGTTCAATACAGTGCTGGCAACAGACAATGTTATGAAAAGAATGGAGGAGCTAAAGGGCTATGCCTTGCCTCAGGATATTAAGGTAAAGGTAGTGCGCGACCAATCTATTTATATTCGTGATAATATTGAGGATGTATGGAACACTATTTTCTTCGGTGGTTTCCTTGCGCTCTTTATTACCTATATGTTCCTGCGCAATTTCCGTGCAACCCTGATAGGTGGTCTTTGTATTCCTACGGCAGTTATTGCCACCTTCTTTATGATGAAGACCATGAATTTCTCCCTTAACAATATGTCCTTGATGGCTCTGTCATTAGCTGTGGGTATGCTGATAGATGACGCCATTGTTGTTATCGAGAATATTTTCCGCCATATCGAAATGGGCAAGAGCCCCTTCGTAGCAGCGCGTGAGGCTACAGAGGAATTAACTCTGGCTATTTTGGCAACCTCCTTTGTTATGTTTGCCGTTTTCGTGCCCATCGGCAGTATGGGTGAGACTGTTGGCCAATTCTTTAAACAGTTTGGCTTGACTGTAGCCTGCGCTATTGCCTTTTCTACTGTCGTAGCCTTTACGATGACACCCATGGTTTCTGCCTACTGGATTAATGTAAAGGAGGACAAAACCTGGGGACCGTGGCAAAAATGTCTGGATAAGTTTGAAGCTGCCTTCCAATGGGTGCGCGAGGTTTACGACAAAATCATGGAGGTAGCTGTTAAGCATCCCAAGAAGTTTATAGGTGGGGCCGTTTGCTCCTTGGCTATTAACTTCTGTCTCTTGCCCTTTATCGGCACAGAGATGACCCCTACCTATGACTCTGGTGAGTTTATGGTTAACTTTAGTGCTCCTATCGGCACTTCTATTCCTAAAATGGTGAAGATAACTAAGCCTTTACAGGAATATATCAATAGCCTGCCCGAAACGGATTCATGTACCTTAACCCTAGGTCGTCAGCGCAATCCGATTAACCGTGGTATCATCGACGTTAAGCTAAAGCCCGCTAGCGAGCGTGAGCGCAACATGACAGAGATTATGGATGATTTGCGCTTAAAGTTCCGTGACAATAAGGAGCTGAAAATTACCATTACCACTAATCAGGGTGGCAGCCGTACCGGTGATAGCCGTCCTGTTCAAATAGGTCTGCGTGGCAGCAACGAGGAAACCCTGCAGCGCTATGCTAATGAATTAGCAGATATGATTCGTGAAATGCACGGTGCAGCGGACGTTGATTTGTCTGATACCGACAGGCAACCAGAGATTATGGTCAAGATTGACCACGCTAAGGCCAGCTCCTTAGGGCTGGATGCTTCTGAGGTAGGTAAGGTTGTGCAGATGTCTGTTTTAGGTAAAAAAACCTCTAACTCCTACACTATTGGCTCTAATGACTATGATGTTTATTTGCAGCTGGACAAGCCTGATCGTGTTAAAATTGATGACATCAGCAATTTGAAGATTTCTAACAGCAGTGGTAGCTTCATTCGCTTGGGTGATATTGCTAGCGTAGAAATGGGCTCTGGTCCTACACGTATTGACCGTGAGGATAAGCAACGCCAAATTGTTGTGTTTGCCAATGCTATTGGTGTTTCTGGTGGCGAGCTGCTGGATAAAATTGTCAAAGAGTGTATTCCCAAGCTGAACATGGAGCCAGGCTACAATTATAAGATTGTTGGTCAGGGTGAAATGATGAAAAAGACATTCAATGAGGTTAAGAAGGCCATCATTTTAGCACTGATTATCGTGTACATGGTGCTGGCTGCTCAGTTTGAAAGCTTTTCGCAGCCGTTGATTATCATGGCTTCTGTTCCCTTTGCCTTAGTCGGAGCTTTCTTAGGTCTCTTAATTGCCGGCCAAACAGCCAATATGATGTCCATGATTGGCTTTACCATGCTGCTAGGCTTAGTAACGAAGAATGCGATTTTATTAGTTGACTATGCTAATCAGGCCAGAGCTGAGGGCAAGGACCTAAAAGAAGCTGTTCTAGAGGCCTGCTCCCTGCGTCTGCGTCCGATTTTCATGACAACCTGGTCTACCGTACTGGGTATGATGCCCATTGCATTGGGCATTGGTGCTGGTGCAGAGCTGCGCCAATCTATGGGTGTAGTTCTTGTAGGTGGCTTAACTACCTCAACCTTCCTGACCTTAGTAGTAATTCCTTTAATCTATATGGAATTTGAGGGATGGAAGGAAAAGCATTATACTGCTAAGGGTGAATAACTAATAAGGGTGTGCAGCAGCATGCCCTTATTTTTCTTGTCTAGAAGCCTGTGATGGGGTATAATTAAAGCATATTTGTAAATTAGTAGGAAAGGGCTGTGTTACAGCAGCAAAGTAAAACGAGGAAAATGACTCAGGACGAAAAGATTTTGGAGCTAGTTAATAAATATAAGGATGAGCAGCTTAGCTCAGAAGCGTTGCTTAAGGAGCTTCGCAGCCTACAATATGCTGATTTAGGCTTTGCAACCTTGGATACTGCCAGGGCTGTAAGGCAGGGCTTTCCAGAGGTTATTTACTGTGAAGGTAAGACACCAGAGCAAAGTGCGCAGATTTTTCTTGCTTTAAGTGAGCGCAATGGTAATGTCTTAGCTACGCGAGCAGGCAAGAAGCATTATGAGGCAATCAAGGCTCTGGTGGCTGATGCAGAATATAACGCATTGGCACGCACTGTTACTATTGAAAGAGAGCCTCTGCCCAAGGATGAGAGCAGAGTTATTACTATTGTAACTGCTGGCACAAGTGATCTTCCCGTGGCTAGCGAGGCGGCAGTAACCGCTTCTATTATGGGCAATAAG
>JAEDNJ010000096.1 GCA_016302525.1 Phascolarctobacterium sp.
ATAGCTAAAATAGGCAAGTATACACAAAAACGCACTTTAGCTAGTGTGTTAGATATGATATAATTATAGGCAAAGGCAACCTGCAATAGAGCAGGCAATATATTATATGGAGGAAAAGAAATGCAATATAAAGAGGTACTGGAAGCTGCAAGAGGTAATATTGGTCCCGTCTGCAAGGCTTGTCCGGTGTGCAACGGCAGAGCCTGCGGCACGAATATTCCTGGTCCAGGTTCTCGCGGCAATATCGCTGTGCGTAACTATGAGGGCTGGCAAAGAGTATATTTAAACATGGACACCCTGTGCGAGGGCGGTGCGGTTGATTTAGGGCTGGAAATCTTTGGCAAAAAATTTAAGCTGCCTGTGTTTGCAGGTCCTGTGGGCGCCATGACCATGCACTATGGTGATAAGTATAATGATGTAGAGTATAACAAGATTCTCGTTTCTGCCTGTGCGGAGGCTGGCATTGCTGCCTTTACTGGAGATGGCATGAATCCTGCAGTGATGGAGGCTGCTGCAGCTGCTATTAAAGAGGCTGGCGGTATGGGCGTGCCCACGATTAAGCCCTGGAATGTGGAGACCATCGTTGCGAAAATGAATTTAGCTAAGGATGCTGCTCCCTTTGCTATGGCTATGGATGTGGATGCGGCTGGTCTGCCCTTCCTCAAGGGTATGCAGCCTCCTGCTGGTCCTAAATCCGTTGCCGAAATGAAGGAAATCGTGGCTGCTGCTGGCGTTCCCTTTATCGTCAAGGGCATTATGACTGTTAAGGGTGCCTTAAAGGCCTTGGAGTCTGGTGCTGAGGGCATTGTCGTTTCTAATCACGGCGGTCGTGTTTTAAATGATACGCTTGCAACTGTGGATGTGCTAGAGGATATTGTCAAGGCTGTAGATGGTCGGATGAAGATTTTTGTAGACGGTGGCATTAGAACTGGTACAGATGTATTCAAGGCTCTGGCCCTGGGTGCAGATGCTGTCATTATTGCCCGTCCCTTCGTTGTTAGCGTATATGGCGCTGCTGCTGAGGGCGTTGATGCCTATGTAGCCAAGCTGTATGGCGAGCTAGAGGATGCTATGGCTATGTGCGGTGCGCACAGCCTGAAGGAAATCACCAGAGATATGGTGACAGTAAAATAAAAGCGTGAAGAAAAGCTCCAAACCAACATTCAGTGTTGTTTGGAGCTTTTTCAATCTTATTTATCCAGCTTAGCTAGCCATTCTTCTTCCTTGAAGCCAACGAGGACAAAATCCTCACCCACGAGAATGGGGCGCTTAACGAGCATACCATCACTGGCTAAAAGCTCATATTGCTCTTGCTCGCTCATTGTGGGGAGCTTATCCTTTAAGGCCAGGCTTTTGTAAAGCTGACCACTAGTGTTGTAGAAGCGTTTTAAGGGCAGACCGCTTGCCTTGTGCAAGCTGGTGATTTCTTCTAGGCTGGGCTTTTCTGTCTTAATGTCTCGCTTTTCCACCTCGATACCCTTTTCGGCTAACCATTTTTCTGCCTTCTTACAGGTACCACATTTTGCATAACAAATAAATTGCATACTAACACCTCTTTCGTTTTTGTTAATGTATAAAATGATTTATAAATGAAGATTTGGCTATTATAGCTGGTTCTAGGTACTGCTCTGCAAAGCAGAAATGAATTTGTGTCGTTAGTGAGCTGAACAAAGCTACTAATAACCTTTATGGTTTGTTAGCTGCTTTAAGATAAGCACTAGTTACATTTTTATACTGTATGCTACTGCTTCCGTACAATATTATGCTTGCGCAGCGTTTTCTCTAAATCTGCCAGCACGCGTTTTTTGTTGCCGCTCCAAAGGGGAGCGATTAAGTCCTTTTTCGGTCCATCGCCCGTAAGGCGGTGAATGATACAGCTGTCTGGCAAAAGCTTTAGGCAGGCCGCAACAAGCTCATAATATTCCTCTGGCTCTAACACCTGCAGCTGGCCGCTGCGGTATTGCTCCGCTAGCTTGGTATGCTCTAGGATATGCAGGAGCTGGAGCTTAATGCCATCCGTCCTAGAGGCAACATAGCGTACTGTAGCCAGCATATCCTCCTTACTTTCGCCAGGCAGTCCTAAAATGACATGGGTAATCCTGTGCACGCCAAGCTCTGCCAGCTTAGTCATAGCTTCGTCATAAGCCCGTAGCTCATAGCAGCGATTAATAGCCTTGGCAGTGCGCTCATGGATGGTTTGCAGGCCCAGCTCAACCCAAAGTGGCTTTTGCACAGCCAAGCGCCTGAGCATGGCCATGACCTCAGGACCTAGGCAGTCGGGCCTCGTGGCAATGGAAAGCCCCACTATCTCAGGCTGATTAATAGCTGTTTGGTAGCAGCTTTCTAAATAGGCGCAATCACCATGCGTGCCCGTAAAGCTTTGAAAGTAGGCGATATAGTCAAGCCCTGCTCCCTTGGCTCCCAGCCTGGCCTTAGCCTGAGCAATTTGCTCTGCTATGCTTAGGATAGAGGAGCTGGCAAAATCACCAGAGCCACCCACTGAGCAAAAGCTGCAGCCACCAGTGCCGCAGGTGCCATCCCTATTCGGACAGGTAGTAGCGGCAGAAAGGCTCAGCTTATAAACCTTCTTGCCAAAGACCTGGCGCACATAATTATTGGTTGTTACATAGCTGTGCATGATGAGCTCCTGACTGTCAAATATATCGAAAAATATTATAACATTTTCCTAGAGGAAAAACAGCGTGTAAAATATGCTGTGACTTTATTAAAGACTTCTCTTAACCTCAACATAACACACCGCCTAAAATTGCACATGGTCATAGTTAGAAAGTACAGGCTCAGAGGCGTGCTAGGGCTGCTGGAATAGACAGTATATTTAATGTGAAGAAAAGCTAACAAAATATGCTATTACTTTATTAGAGCAATATATAACACTGCCTCAAAGGGCCTGAGCACTCCTTTTTGCACATTCTCATAATTGGAAAGTACAGGGTCTGTCCCTTCTACCAGCTCTGCTGGATAAGAGACTGTATTTTCCGTAAAGTTAATGAGAACAGTGGCCTTGGCTGTGCTGGTGCTGCGGCTATAGACAAAGATTTCTTCGCTGTCAGCTAATAGCTCCTTATAGTCGCCTTCTATTAGCACCTCATATTCTTGGCGCAGGGAATATAGCTTTCTGTACCAGTTGAGCACAGAGTCCTTGTCCTCTGCTTCGAGCTCGGCATTTACACTTTTGTAGTTGGCGTTCACTGCGAGCCAGGGCTTGCCCATGGTAAAGCCAGCGTTAGGCTGAGCGCTCCACTGCATGGGCGTGCGGGCGTTGTCACGGCTATACTTCTGCATAACCTTCATAGCCTGCGTGGTCGTAAGGCCGTTGTCAAGAGCGAGCTGATACTGATTCTTCGTAGACAGGTCGTTGAAGCAATCAATAGAAGTCCAGTCAACATTAGTCATGCCCAGCTCCTGCCCCTGATAGATAAAGGGCGTGCCCCTCAGCGTGAGCAGCAGCATTCCCAGGGCCTTAGCGCCTAAAATGGGGTCTGCTTCCTCTGGCAGAAAGCTATTGATGGAGCGAGGCTGGTCGTGGTTTTCTAGGAAAATAGGATACCAGCCATTAGAAGAAGTGTTAGCCTGGCTAGCAGCAATAGTCTGCTTAAGCTCGGTCAGCCGCCAAGCCTTGGTTTTGTACCAGAGCTCGCCATCAGCAAATTTTACATCCAGGTGGCTGAATTCAAAAATCATGTCAAAAACGCCGTCCTTGCCCACCCAAAGAGGCAGCTGCTGGGCTGCTACGCCATTAGCCTCTCCTACGGTAAAGATGTCCCTATCCCCCTGCACCTCCTGCTTAAACTCGTGGAGAAAGTCCAAAATACCCTCTGTATTGGCCGTAGCATTGTGAATAGGAGCAAAGCCAGTCGCGGGATTGACAGGCCCATTAGCATAGTCCTGCGGCTTTTTGATATAGGGCACAGCATCAATTCTAAAGCCGCCTACGCCCTTAGCCAGCCAAAACTGAGCCACAGCGTAGATAGCCTGCCGCACCTTGGGGTTCTCCCAGTTCAGGTCGGGCTGAAAGGGGGCGAAGGTGTGCAGATAATACTGCTGTCTTTGCTCTGACCAGGTCCAGGCAGAGCCGCCAAAGATACTGCCCCAGTTATTAGGCGGGCCACCCTCCGCTCCATCACGCCAAATATACCAATCGCTGTAGTCGTTGTCCTTGCCAGAGCTAGAGGCCTGAAACCAAGGACATTCGCTAGAGGTATGGTTGACAACGAGGTCCATGACAATTTTTATCCCGTGCCTCTTTGCTGCGGCAAGGAGCTGGTCCATATCAGCCATAGTGCCGTAGAGAGGATTAATCGCATAATAGTCTGCCACATCATAACCATTGTCGCCCATAGGAGATTTATAGATAGGCGTGAGCCAAATTGCCCCCACGCCAAGGCTTTGCAAATAGCCCAGCTTAGAGATAAGGCCCTGCAAATCGCCCAGGCCATCACCATTAGTATCCATAAAGCTGCTAGGATAGGCTTCGTAAACAATCGTCCTTTGCCACCATTTTAGCATACACCCATCCTCCTTGTAAGCAAAATTTTGAGTATATGCTTTTGTAATTCGACAGAAAAGCAATAAATCCTTTAGCTGTAAAGATTTTATCTAATTATATCTAGTTAAGTAGGAGCTGCTAAGTCCCCTGCATATACTTAATGCAGGCTTATAAGGGCAAAATCTGCATTGCTTTGCTAAAGCTGCTTATGCCTAAATAGCTCCCACAGCTTTTTATGTAGCTATGAAAATATGCTAAGCCTGTCTATCTTATAACTTTGTAGGTGTAGAAGCTTTATAAATAATAGACTATATGGTAAAATTAAAAGAAAAACACTTAAGGAGGAGCAAGGCATGGCTTCTAAAGCAGTTTATGAAAAAGCAGGAATAAGATTTACGCAGGGCTCGCCCTTGCCCTTTGGGGCTTGCTGCTGTGCGGCTAAGTCTATCAACTTTTCCATAAACTCCTTGCACGCTGCCTCCTGCACTCTGGTGCTATATCATAAGGGGGCTAAGGAGCCCTTTGCTGAGCTAGAGCTGCCCCAAAGCTTTAAAACAGGAGCCAATTTTGCTATCAGGGTGCTTGACCTAGAGCTGGGAGATTTAGAGTATGGCTATCGCTTTGAGGGGCCGTATGATGAAAGCAAGGGCCTGCTTTTTGACAAGAGCAGGGTGCTGCTCGACCCCTATGCTAAGCTCATTAGCGGCCATGAGGTGTGGGGCGAGCTAGCCTATAAGGACACTGATTATCCCTTGCGAAGCTGTCTAGACACCAAAGAATATGACTGGGAGGGGGATAGACCGCTAAACCTGCCCTTAGAAAAGGCTATCATCTACGAGGCCCATGTGCGCAGCTTTACTAAGGATGAGAGCAGCGGCGTAGCTGCTCCTGGCACCTACGCTGGGCTCATAGAGAAGCTTCCTTATTTAAAGGAGCTGGGAGTAAACTGCATTGAGCTGCTGCCCGTGTTTGACTTTAATGAGCGTGAATTTGACAACCAGCCCGAAAAAAATATTGTCAACCTATGGGGCTATTCGCCGCTAAGCTTTTTTGCGCCCAAGCTGAGCTATGCCCACAGTGGGCAGGCTAGCGAGCTCAAGGATTTAGTCAAGGCTCTGCATAAGGCGGGGATAGAGGTCATTTTAGATGTTGTCTATAACCACACGGCAGAATTTGCGGCTGAAAATATTGACAAGCCCTTAATCTACAGCCTGCGTGGTATTGATAATCCAACTTATTATCTGCTAAAAGAGGATGGCAGCGATTATAATTTCAGTGGCTGCTTTAACACGCTTAACTGTGCTCATCCCGTGGTAAGCCAGCTGATTTTGGATTCCCTGCGCCATTGGGTGACGGAATATCATGTGGACGGCTTCCGTTTTGACCTGGCTTCTATTCTAGCTAGGGGTAGGGATGGCGAGCTGTTAGACAAGCCCCAGCTTTTGGAGGCTATTAGCCTTGATCCCATCCTAGCGAATACCAAGCTTATTGCTGAGGCCTGGGATGCAGGCGGTGCTTATCAGGTGGGCAATTTCCCTGCACCTGGGGCTTGGAGCCAGTGGAACGACCGCTTTCGCAATACCCTAAGGGGCTATCTGCGGGGTGAAGCTCTAGCTGGCAAGGATTTAGTAAAACGGATTCAGGGCTCGCCAGATATTTTTACTAAGCCTGCTGCCTCTATAAACATGGTTACTTGTCACGACGG
>JAEDNJ010000097.1 GCA_016302525.1 Phascolarctobacterium sp.
TGGTATAAACCAAGCGCCTAGCCTGATTATACCATATCCTTAGCAATATTACCATACTAAGGAGGAAAAACATGAAGGTTTTAGCTGTAGGTCTTGCAGAGCAGGACACAAAGAAACGCACTAGGAAGAAAGTAAAGGTCAGCTTTGAGACCGTCAGGCTGATCAAGGACTACCAGGACAAGAAATTTACCACCGAGCAGGCGGCAGAGGCAGCAGGTATGCCTACCTCTACATTTTTTCGCTACGCCAAAATGGAGCAGGAGAAGCTCTATGAGCTGGCACGCCAAACTCAGTATGAGGCAATGAGCTCTAAAGAGCAGGCTGTCTATGACGAAAGCATAGAGAAGCATAAAAAATTTGCGGCTGCTATGGCCAATGTCAGGGCTTGTCATAAACTGGTGCTGGAAAATCGTGAAGCCAAAGAGCAAAAGTCTAGGGAAGAATATGCTAAGCATATGAATAAGCGCGGTTCTAGTATTCGTATCCATAAGAAGGAATCTCTGGGCACTCCTAATTTGATAGATAGCGTGCTTAATGCAAGCGAAAGAACGTGCGAGATGTGCAGCAAAATCTTTTATATTAAGGGTACAGATAGCTATCAATACAAGAGGCAAATTAAAGGAAAGGCTAGATACTGCTGCAGCTGGAACTGCTATAACAAAATGTTAAAACACTATGGTGTTGAAGGCAGAAAGAGGGCGAAAAAATGAGCCAGGCAAGAAGGTTGAGAAGGCAGCAGGAAAGGGAGCAAGGTAGGGTACCGGTGCTGAATAAGGCAAAGGAAAAGGCCAAAGAGGCTGAGTACGCTCTTCATACATGCCAGATTTGCGGCAAGCAGACCGTGAACTGCATTTGGGGCAATGACGTAAGCGGGCGCACATCCTATTGCGTATGCCCTACCTGCTTTATGTGGAGCGATGAGTTGCCGGCACAGTTGGCCCGCACGGCCATGAGAAATAAACAAACTCCTGCAACAAGCTCAGGAAAAGCCAAAACAAAGCGAGGTAAGAAATAATGGACGATAAATTACAAGTAGCTATCAATAAACTGGATACCGAGGCTGAGGCCTCCGGCATCAAAGGGCTTAAGGTCGTGGCAGACCTGCTCATTCAATACATTAGCCAATACCCTGACGAGGCAGAAAAAATCACGGCCAATGACAAAAAGCTCTACAATGCGTTTGAAGAGGTCAAGAAGGTTGCTAAGCAGGAGGCTAAGGGCGGATGCTGCTACATGGCTCCTGAGCGTGTTATGCAAATGGTAGTTGATTACTATGGCATTGATGCCAAGATAGCCATTAAAATCGTAGCAGAGCCTGCAAGTGTGGCGGAGGAAAAGCCCTCCGATGTAATGCCTGAGAAGCTGCAGCCAGCTCCTGCTCCGAAGCAGGAAGCATCCGTGAGCGTCAACCTGGATGACTTCTTCTAAGGTGGTGGCATCATGGATAAAAAACACGCAGAGGCAATTATAAAGGGGCTTACCGATAAAGAAAAGCGCAGGGACTGGCTGCAGTTCCTGCGCTACATCCCGCAAGGCTATGACCAAAACATTGAGGATATCGCTCATGACTTCTGTTTCAAAAAGGGCTTCAATGTGCTGCTGGTTACGGATAGGCAGCGCAGAAACGAGGCTGTGTGCGTAGCCTGTGGCCACATGGTAGAGCTGCCCGAGGGCGTAAAGCATAAGGATGCTTGCAAATGCCCCGTCTGTGGGTGTGCTGGCGAGGTCGTACACGCTTGGCGGAGGCAGGGCATGGAGCGCAGAGGCTTTTTCCTCTACTTCCAAAAGGCAGATTATGATAAAACCTTGGTCACATGCAGGGGTATCTATTTCAACATGTATCTTGCCGTGGGCCAAGGCGATCCAGCTCCGTGCTATGCCTTTGAGGACCACAGCTACATGCTCTTTACTCCTAACGGCGTAGACCATAGGAGCGTCCATGATTACATTGGCTACAGCATTAGCTACAACAAACACAAGAGTGCTTTTACCCGCTTCTCAAATTACTGGAATGCTGGTGGTTACTTTATGAGCAGAGGAGTACCGGAAATGAACCTTGGCATTGCCTTGGGCTCGCTTTTTGACTCCATAAAGGGCACCTGTTTGGAGCATTGCCAAGCCGACTACATGATTGAGCTTGATGGTGACATTGTAAAATACTTGGAATTCTATTTGAAGCATCCCAAAACAGAGCTCATAGTAAAGAACGGCCTAAGCAGGTTAATTGTTGACAAGATAGTTGAAAAGAAAAGCGGGCCTGTAAATTGGAGAGCAAAAACAATGACTGGCTTTTTGCGTTTACCGCATTTGGGACGCAAGGAAAAGCAATATCTCAAAGGGCTTGCCGGCTGCATTGGAGGGAATTGGCTCTCCGTGATGCAGGATTATGTAACAGGCCATCCTGAACGCAGCATCACAGATTTGCCTAGTGACCACTCACTTATTAATGAATTTGAGATAAGAGACGACCTGCTGGATAGGCTCAGAGCTATCAACGGCTACGGTATAACTACACCCAAGGTCTTTAAATATCTTGGAAGTTGCATAATGAGCAGCAGAAGGCTAAACATGTCTGACGCTTTGACATATTGGAGCGACTATTTGTACTCAGCGGTAGAACGGGAGCTTGATCTGCGTGATACGGCCATCATGTATCCCAATAACCTGAGGCGCGCCCATGATAATCTGGTTAGCCAGCTAAAGCTTAGAGCCAATGCATTGCTGAACAAGAAAATAGCGGAGACCTTAGAGAATAGGGAAAAACTAAGCTACCAAAGTGGGAAATATTTCTGTAGGCCGGCAAAGGATACAGAGGAGCTTATCGCGGAAGGCTCTGCCTTGCATCATTGTGTCGGCACCTATGCAGAAAAATACGCTGCGGGGAAAACAAACATCGTGCTTGTCAGAGCCATGGAAGCTCCTGATGCTCCCTTGGTAACAATGGAAATCAGCCCCGAAAATGAAGTGATTCAAGTGCGAGCTGACAGAAATCGCACACCTAAGCCCGAGATATTAGCATTCGTGGAAGAATATAAGGCTAAGGTATTGGCAAACTTGAGGAAAGGCAGGAAGGCAGCATGAACGAAATGCAAACAACCCGCACGCCAGCTATGGTGGCTGTGGAAATCAACCTTATAAAGGACCAGACTCGCAAGCTGCTGCTTACTAATAGTATTCTAATTGGGCAAAAGCTCAAGGAAGCACAGCTCATGGTAGAGCATGGGCAATGGGGCAAATGGTTGGCGGAGGAGGTAGCGTTCTCCGTGAGCACGGCAAACAACCTCATGCGTGTCTATGAGGAATATGGTGCTGACCAAGGCGTACTTTTTGGCAGTGCCGCAAAATCCCAAGCGCTTGAGAATTTGAGCTATACACAGGCTGTTATACTCTTGGGCGTGCCCAAGGAAGAGCGAGAGATTTTTATTCAAGAGGCCCGTGTTGAGGACATTTCCACCCGCGAGCTGCAGGCTAAGGTTAAGGAATATAAGGAAGCCAAGGAACAGGCGGAGCGCAGAGCCGTAGAGGCGGAGCAGGCTCAAGACTTGGCCACCAGCAAAGCTGATAAGGCCTTGGCCAACTATAACCGCTTGGCAGCCGAGGTAGCTGAGCACGAGGAAAAGGCCAAGGAGCTCCGGGCGGAGGCGACCATGAGCGCCAACCAGCGTGATGAGGCGGTAAAGAAGGTAAAAGAGCTCAAGGGGCAGGTCAAGGATCTAAAGGGTCAGCTGGCTGATGCAGCAGAGGGAGCAAGGAAGCTGGAAGAGCTAGAAGGCGAAAAGGAAGCACTTAACAAGCGCATCAGCGAGCTGGAAGCGGAGCTGGCTAAGCCCGTAACCATGGAAGCGGTCAAGGAGATTGTAGAAGTGGAAAAGGTGCCCGAGGCAGTACAGCGCGAGCTTGAGGAGCTGCGTGCCAAGGTAGCCGAAAATGCGCACCAGCTACGTGATGAGCAGGCAAAGCTTGCCTACAAGGAAAAGTTTAAGCAGGCCATGAGCTACATCAATGCTCTATTTAACGAGCTTACTAACGTAACAAACAAAGATTTGCAATATCGTATGACGGAAGCCTTTAAGACGGTGTTAGAGCAAAGTCTTGGCGTGGCCAAGGGCCGTCTGAACTCCATGGAGGCAGAAAGAGCATTGATGGAGGAGCAAAAATGAGCCAGGCAAGAAGGTTGAGAAGGCAGCAGGAAAGGGAGCAAGGTAGGGGGCCGGTGCTGAATAAGGCAAATGGTGCTCACTTGGTAGACCTCAGTGGTGAACAGCCGAGCGGTATTAAGGCAGAAATTGAGTGCTATCGCCAGGAGGCATATGAGCAGGGCTATAAGTCAGGTTATAAGCAGGGCCGTATGACTGGATATGATTTGGGTCACAAAGAGGGCTATAGCTCTGGCTGGGAAGAAGCTCGTAATAAAATGGTTAGAAATGCAGTTCATTGGGTAATAGCTGTGGGACTGAAATGTATTAAGGACGATTGGGGCAAATTCGCCTTTAAGAAGAAGCAGGAAAGAACCAAATACTTTTACATTGCCTTAGCAGATAGATTCACGGAGTATTTTGCGGACGGCCTCAAGGATAAGGAAAAGCAGGCTGAGCTAGAAAAAATATTGCTGGATACTGAGTTTATATATGAAGATAAGCAAAACAAGGGAGGACAAGAAGGTGCTGGAAGAAGCGAAAATAGTCCCTGAGTTTAAGAAGGTTTTTATAAAGGTCATGCGTGATGAAAACAATTTGCTTTTCAGAGGCTTAAGACGGTGTGACCATGGCTGCCAGGTTAAGCCAAAAGTAACAGTGCTTAATTTCTCTACTATTGAGATTGAATGTTGCAATCATATGGGGTGCATGAGCCTTAAAAGACGAGGACCTGAAAAGTATGAGGATTTTTGCCTGAGGGCTATTAATGCCTGGAATCATGGCGAATATGACCGCAATACCTGATAGCCAGTATAAGCCTGCTGGCACAGGAGGGGAGGTAGCCATGAAACGGGAAAGGACAAGCCTCGTAAGCGCAGGCGTAAGCTGTACTGCTATTGCACCAACGACCAATTTGAGTTTATGGTCAGCGTACCTTTACCGCTGAGAGATTTCTGCATTAAGTACAAGCTTTAGACAAAGCACGTTCTTTATTGTGGCAACAAGGGTCAGCGCCATAAGCAAAGAGGCTATTATAAAATAGTTGCTTTTGAAAATGACGATAGCGAGGATAAAGATGAAAAATAAAGCGTGGAATAAAAGACAAAACAAGAAAAGCACGGTTACTATCAGCAGTCCTGAAAAGGCTGCTGATACTGTGCATTATGTTAGTTTTGAGGACTGGGTAGCCAATATGGAGGATTTTGGCTCGACAATACTCCTGCCAGCGGTCAAAGATATGATTATTCGTAGTTGGTGGCTAAACCACCGCAAACAAGCCATAGAGCTTAGGTTGGCAAATAGCAAGCATGAGCAAAAAGTGTGGCTGGGAAGAGGTGCTGGAAATGAATAGAAAAGATGTAATAAATGCTGCAAATCTGCTTAAAAAGTATTGCTGTGATAGCGAAGATTGCCGTGACTGTATGTTTTCACAAAACTCTTATTTTTGTAGGCTTGCCTCTTATCCCGGTAGATGGGAACTCCCTGAAACGGAATGCAATGAGACTGCTAATAGCGCTAATGAGCGAATTGCTGACCTGCATAGAGAAATTGAGCTTAGAGACCGCAAGCTTGAAGAGTTAGAGCAGCAGCTTGCTATTAAAGATGATATACTCCGTAAGCAGGCCGTTATGATTACATATTTGGAAGGAAAACGCTTTGAATGGCACGTTGCTGATGAAAAACCTGAAAAGGACGGCTGGTATTTGTGTGCTGCTTATTTTTCCTTAGGTGGCGGCAAGGGCAGCCAGTATATTTATACTCCCCTATATTTTAGTAATTCGAGCTGGCCAGTGCCCTTTGCAGAACAATTTCAATTTATGGCCTGGGCAGAAATACCGGACTTCAAGGTTGAGTGGACTAAAAATGATTGATAGAGTAATTGAACTACTTATAGGCTTTCACCTTGGCTTTGCTATAGCACTGGTGCTGGTAAAATATGGCATTATTAAGAGGTAAAGCTTGGGGAAT
>JAEDNJ010000098.1 GCA_016302525.1 Phascolarctobacterium sp.
CAATTCGCTATTTATGTTGAAGGGAGCCGTCGATATATAATTGCTCTCTAAACACTTTTATTTACCTATTTCCCACTAGCCCTTCCTAGCAGTGGAGCAGAAAACAAAAATACCCACGGATAAGCTCAAGCTTCCGTGGGTATAAGCTGTTTAAATAGTGTATGCAAAAGGGTAACTATTTCCTAAACTACACTCTGCACTAGCCAGTACGCGCCACTGCTATTTTTTGAATTTAGCATTGTTAGCCTTTACAAGGTTATTCACCCAGCTGGAGCCATTATCGCCGCTGGTCACAGTCAGCACCGCCTTCTTGCCCAGGTAAATCTGCCCACCAGAGAGCTGCACATTAGCCTTAGTGCCGCCATTATCGTGATAAACCTGCGCCATATCACCAGCCACAATATAGGCCCTTTCCAGTGCCGATTGCCCAAAGGCCGCCGCAGGAATACCAATTTTAACCTTGTTAACGCTAATCTCGCCCGTCTCCTTGTTAACCTCCACAACCTTGTTGCTGTACTCTGTCAGAGTTTTACTATAGGTGTCACGGCGGTTAATATGCTTGGGATGGTCAGAGGGATTGAACAGCTGATTAATGCTGCTGGTCTCCTTCTTGTTTTGCGAGGTGCAGTCGATAATTCTCTGCCACACAGCAGCGCCAGCACCCACATTATAGCCAGCCTCGCTGCAATAGACAAAGGCGTCCTTGTCGGCCCTTTTTTCCATGGGCAGGGTAATCCCCTTAGCCGTTCCCAGATTGCCAATTACAGCTGCGCCTAAATTAGCCAGAGCGCCACCGCCTACAGAAGAAGCCGCCACGCTCACCAGCACCTGCATACCCACCTGCTTTTTTACGCCATTAGCCGGGTCATTGTGCGTGCCATGCGCTAGCTCGTGCCCCAAAACGAAGGCTATTTCATCCTCATGGAAGTTTAGTACCTTAAAGAGGCCAATATTTACGCTCACATTGTGCCCCAGCGTACAAAAGGCGTTAAACGACTCATCATTATTGACAAAATAATTATAGGGCTTATCGGCTACGGTAGGGTCATACTTGACGATAACCCTGGACAAGCGGCTCATAATGCGATCCAGCATAGCATTGGCTCTTTCATTATAATTAACGCCGTTCTTCTCCTTAAGCTGGGCAAAAAACTGGTGCCGCCCTTCATTATCCAGCTGCTTAATTTGCGCATTTACCTGACTCATGGCCACAGCACCGCCTACCAGCGAGCCTAAAATATCACCAAAAACGCTGGCCTGTGCTACAGGCATAAAAGCTCCTGTGGAAAAAGCAGTAACGGCGAAGGCAGCCGCTATTTTTTTTGCCAAATTCTTCCGCATATTTTACCTCCTCCGCAGATAGCAGCTTTAGCTTTCTATAATATAAACCAAATCAGAAAAACTATAGCCTATTTCACCCATCTACAATATATTATATACACTAATTAGCTTTTTGCCAACAAAAAACTTTTATCTTTTTCTTCCTAGATATTGCGAGCCTTGTTAATTTTCCCTTGTAAATGTAGCCTATTTTGATGTAAAATATAGAGTAGGTTTTTATACCTACAGACATGAAAATTTGAAGTGTGTATTTCTATATTAAGGAGTTGAAACTATGAAGCCACAAAAGCCGCAAAAGCCCCTTATTTACTATTATCTAATGGCTATGGCCTTTATCATGCTCATTAACACGGTTATCGTGCCCACCTTCTTTAGCCCCAAGGTGCATACCATTTCCTATACCACCTTCCTGCAAAAGGTGGACGAGGGCAAGATTGGTAAAATCGAAATCAACGATACCAAGATTGCGGGTATCAGCAAGGAGGAGGACAGCAAGGAAATCTTTGTTACCGGCCGCGTAGAAGACCCGCAGCTGGTTGACCGCCTTATGAAGGCCAAGGTTGAATTTTCTCAGGTTGTGCCCAAGGAGGCTAATCCTATTGTCAGCTTCTTTACCAGCTGGATTCTGCCCTTTATCATTTTCTTTGGCTTAGGCCAGCTGTTTATGCGCTACATGGGCAACCGCATGGGCGGCAATGCTATGACCTTTGGCAAGAGTAATGCCAAGGTTTATGTTGAAGCGCAAACTGGCAAGAGCTTTGCAGATGTAGCCGGTCAGGACGAGGCTAAGGAAGCTCTCATGGAGCTAGTTGACTTCCTCCATAACCCCGAACGCTACAAGGCTATGGGCGCTAATATGCCCAAGGGTGCTCTGCTGGTTGGCCCTCCGGGCACAGGCAAAACCCTCCTGGCCAAGGCAGTAGCCGGTGAGGCGAAGGTTCCCTTCTTTAGTATTTCCGGCTCTGAATTCGTAGAAATGTTTGTCGGTATGGGTGCAGCCCGTGTGCGTGACCTCTTTAAGCAGGCACAGGAAAAGGCTCCCTGTATTGTCTTTATCGACGAAATCGACGCCATCGGCAAAAAGCGTGACAACGGCCAATTTGGCGGCAATGACGAGCGTGAGCAAACCTTAAATCAGCTGCTCAGCGAGATGGATGGCTTTGACGGCGGCAAGGGTGTAGTTATCCTAGCTGCAACCAACCGCCCTGAATCCCTTGATCCTGCCCTGTTGCGCCCTGGTCGCTTCGATAGAAGGGTACCTGTAGAGCTACCAGATATGAAGGGTCGCGAGGCCATTTTGAAGGTACACGCTAAAAATGTCAAGCTTGACGAAAATGTTGACTTCAATGCACTGGCAAGAGCTACAGCTGGTGCCAGCGGTGCAGAATTGGCAAATATCGTCAACGAGGCCGCTTTAAGAGCTGTCAAGCTGGAGCACCCTGCTGTAGAGCAGGGCGACCTGGAAGAATCCATTGAGGTTGTCATTGCCGGCTATCAACGCAAGGGCGCTGTCATTTCCCCGCATGAGAAAAAGGTTATCGCCTACCACGAAATAGGCCATGCCCTTGTCGCAGCCCTGCAAAAGCATTCTGCTCCTGTGCATAAGATTACGATTATTCCCCGCACCAATGGTGCTCTGGGCTACACCATGCAAATTGCTGAAAACGACTCCGTCCTCATGACTAAGGAGGAGCTTTTCAACAAGATTGTGACTATTACCGGTGGCCGTACTGCCGAGGAGCTGGTGTTTAACAGCATTACGAGCGGCGCAGCCAACGATATTGAGCAGGCAACCAAGATTGCTCGCAGCATGGTTACCCGCTTAGGCATGACCGAGGAATTTGATATGATGGCTACCGAGATTGTCACCAATGCTTATCTAGGCGGAGATTCCTCTTTGCAATGCAGTGCTGAAACTGCTGCTCAAATAGATGCTAAGGTGCTGCAGCTGATTAAGTCCGCTCATGCTGAGGCAAGGCGCCTGTTGAGCGCTAACCGCACTAAGCTGGATGTACTGGCACACCATCTTTTAGAAAAAGAAACTATTACCGGTGATGAATTCATGGCTCTGCTCCATGCTGAAGAGGCTCGCGAGGCAGCAGACAAGGAATTTCAAGCCTAAGGCCTAGAAGGAGAGTTAGATGAAAAAGAAAACCCTGGCAACCCTATTTTTATCCCTGTGCCTCTGTGCCCAACTAAACCTGTGCAGCGCAGAAAAGCCACTCGAATATGACGAAGAGATTACACTCCCAATCGGCACGAACTTTGACCTGGAAATGGAAGAGGTTACGCGCTACGAATATGATGGCGAATATGTCAAGAACATGATAGTAAATAACAAAGAGCAATTCATCCTGCAAAAGGCTGGCGATACGATTATCACCGTCATCATGGATGATAAGGGCGTAAAAACTGAGCTCCGTGTGCTTGTGCACATAGTTTCCGAGCAGCAATTTAACAGTGCCACTCCTGCTAATCAGGCAGCTCCTGCCAGCACTGCTCAGCAGCCTGCTGCTGCCAGCACTGCTAACCAGACGACTCCTGCTAACACCGCTCAACAGCCTGCTGCCGTAAAGACTACCGAGCCTGGCGCTATTGGTGTGCCTGCTGCTGCAGCTACCATAAAGCCAGCCACTCCTAAGCAGGACACTGCTAAAACGGCTGAGACTAAGCAAGCTAAGGCTAGTGAGCCCTCTAAAGTAAGCAAAGCCCCTAAGGCTAGCGACAGCTCCAAGACAGCTACTACAGCTACCAATACTAAAATTGCTAAGGATAATGCGCAGGCTGCCCCTGTGCAGGCTACCCAGGAGGCTCTTATTACCTCACAAACCATCTCTAGGCCCACGGCTAAGCCCCAAAACAGCGTGCAGGCGGCTAAATACAAGGCTGACCAATACGCCTTTGATGTGCTTGACCTCGTCAATGCCGAGCGCGCTAAGTATAAGCTGCGCCCCCTGTCCATGGCTAAGGACCTTATGGGTGAGGCTGGTCTGAGAGCGCGCGAGCTCCCCTCTCGTTTCTCGCACACTCGCCCCAATGGCACGAAATACTTCACTGTTATGTCTAACCCCGGCGTGAAGAACGGGGAAAATATCGCCGCAGGTCAAACCACTCCTGCTCAGGTAGTCAAGGCCTGGATGCGCTCTACCGTCCATCGTGAGGCTATCCTCAGCCCCATCTACACGGAGCTGGGCGTAGGCTATTATGAGACCAGCTCTGCCAACTACTCCTGCTATTGGATTCAATTATTCCGCGGCTAGGATTTTTACCTATGCGTATGCGCAGGAATAATGCTGCCAATACAACTTATATTATAACCAAAAATTGCAAGCCTGAACTGCAATAAAAAAGCCTCCCAATGCTGAGATAGATATTGTTAATAACTACGTCTATTTTAGCATTGGGAGTTTTTTCTTTCATAGTAGATGTTTTTCACATAAGTTTGCTTTTTATCCCTGAAAACGCCTGTGCTAAAGCAGCTAGAACTATAAAAATAAGGAGCGTAGCTACCCTAAACTACACTCCTTGTTTTACTTATGACATTTATTTACTATACCAATTCTTATGCTTAGATTTTACAAGCATATGCTATTCTAGCCTGCTCACAGCAGCTAATAGTTCAAAATTCTCCTTAGCTGAGCATGAGCAGAAGCATAGTTTTTAAAGACTAAGCCCTCAAAGCCACATTGCTTAGCAGCCTCCACATTGGCTGGTCTATCGTCTACAAAGACACATTCCTCTGCCTTTAAAATATAGTCAGCACATAACTTGGCAAAAATATCTGCATGGGGCTTAATCATGTGAACATTGCAAGAGAAAAAGCCACCATCCAGCTCTTTTAGAAAATCAATAGTATCTGGTCTGGCCTTGAGCATTAGCTGACAATAGTTAGAGATGATGAACACCTTAAAGCCCTGCGCCTTTAACTCCTTAATCCAGGGTATTGCATAAGCACAGCGCAGCTCATATTTGGGAGCTTCCTCTACAGCAAGCTTAATGTCCTGAGCTATGTGGGGATAGGTCTCCATAAATTCTTCTAAAATTACAGTCTCTGATTCTGGGCCTACATCAAATTTATTCCAAAGGTCGAATTCAATAATGGCAGCCCTTACTGCCGCTGCCCTCTGCTTGTCTGCAAAAATCTCATAGACAAAGTTGAGACTATCAAACTCCAGCAGCACATCACACACATCAAAAACTACATTTTTAATCATTGCTGATAGTCTCCTTACTTTTGTCCGTAATACGCATTAGGACCATGCTTGCGCAGATAATGCTTATCTAAAATGTACTGTGGCATCCCAGCCTGAGGATTAAGTGCCAGAGTTTTTAATGCCATTTCGGCAACTCTCTCCATAACTACCGCATGGTAGACAGAGCTTTCTGCATCCTTACCCCAGCTAAAGGGGCCATGGTTACAAACGACAATCCCCGGAATACTTAAGGGCTCGTAATTGCCCTGTTTAACGGTTTCGACAATAACCTTGCCGGTATTGAGCTCATAGGCCTCTTCTACTTCCTGCTGAGTAAGCGGGCGTGTGCAGGGAATAGCTCCGTAGAAATAATCTGCATGAGTTGTTCCCAAAGCGGGAATGAGCAAGCCAGCCTGAGCAAAGGCTACAGCATGGATAGAATGTGTATGTGTCACTCCACCCAGCTCTGGAAAGGCCCG
>JAEDNJ010000099.1 GCA_016302525.1 Phascolarctobacterium sp.
CTTAGCGGCAATATCCACTATAGTAGCAGTCTTGATAGTATCATAGGTTGTTTTGCCTTCGCCAAAGGCAGCAAGCATTCGCTTATCACCAATGAGAATATTACTTTGAGCAATGGCCTCCTTAGCTGCCCCCGTCAGTAAATCGGGATTGCCGGGACCAATGCCAATTATATTAACCTTCAACATCTTATTCAAACATGCCTCCTCGGACATCAATCTTCAATGAAAGCATATCACATTTACTTAACTAGGGAGCATCAAAAAGCCGATGCCTTACAAAGAATATTTACACTACTCTTTGCCCTTTAGGTGTTCCTTTAGAAAAGCTACAACTCCATTATAGTCCTGCCCTCGCTCTTCGCTGGCACGGCCCACGACAATAAGCTTTGCCCCTACAGCCTTGGCTGCTGCCACCTTTTCGTCAAAGCCACCAGCCTTGCCACTATCCTTGGTTACAACGTATTTACTGTTGAACTTTTTGAAGGTGGCAATATCCAGGTCCTGAGCAAAGGGTCCCTGCATACAAACAATGTTAGCATTTTTATAGCCCAGCTTAATAGCACTCATAAGCGAGCTTTCCATGGGCAGAACCCTAAGCGCAATCCTTTCAGCGTAATCCTTGACACCTACAAAATCAGGTAGGTTCTTGCTGCCCGTAGTGAGGAAAATATTTCCCTCCACACTGTTTAAAAGCTCCACAGCCTCCTGAAAGTCGGCAACAGTTATATAGTCGCCGCCTTCAGCAGCAGGACGCACCAGGCGCAGATAAGCACAGCCCTCAGCCTCGCAGGCCTCCTGAACTGTTGCAGTAACAATGGTAGCATAGGGATGAGTGGCATCGATGGTATAGACTGGTCTATGCTCTCTTAAAAAAGCACGCATAGCCGCCAAATCCATGCGCTCAGCCATAATCGTTACATTAGCCTGAGCCTCAATTAGACTAGCACCATAGTCTGTCGCCACAGACACATAAAGCTGAACGGGATAGTCGGCCATCTCTTTAATCAGAGCACGGCCTTCGCTAGTCCCACCAATCAGCCACACTACCGGTCTCATGCCAGTTTATAACCACGCGGGGTTACAATGCGACCATTGATAATTTCAGATTGAGAGTTACCAATGATAACGGTAGAGAACATATCTACCTTCTTATCGCGTAATTCAGCCAGAGTAGTCAGCTCATATTCCTGACCCTCACGACCGATGTTGCGTACAATACCTGCGGGAATGGTGCCCGGTTGATTTTTCAACATAATGTCACAAGCCTTTTGCAGGTAGTCGTGACGCTTATGGCTAGAGGGATTGTAGAGAGCGATACAGAAATCACCCTTGGAAGCGCAGTCTAAGCGTCTTTCGATTTTTTCCCAGGGAGTTAACAGGTCGCTCAAGGAAATCAGGCAGAAGTCAGCAATTAAAGGAGCACCTAAAACAGCAGCACCGGAGCAAGCAGCAGTAATGCCAGGCACAACCTCGATATCAATTTCGGGATGGTCAGCAGCAACCTGGCACATAATGCCAGCCATGCCGTAAACGCCAGCATCACCAGAGGAAATAATAGCTACGGTTTGACCCTTTAAAGCCTCCTCTAAGGTTTGCTTGCAGCGGTCTACCTCTTTGCGCATACCATTTGCCAACAAGGTTTTGTGTTTAAATTCTTCTTTAATCAGATTAATATATACATGATAGCCAGTAATAACATCACATTCTTGTAATGCATCGTAGGCTCTCTTAGTCATTTGCTCTACACCGCCAGGACCTAAACCTACAACATAAATTTTACCCATCAGAGGTACCTCCATTTATTTTAATGAAACAATTCTACATTTATATATGAATATCTATATATTTGCACAGAACCAAAACGCCTACACAAGGCTTAACAATTTGAGCTCAGCTTGATAAGCTTGCAGAAGCTTTTGCCTATTTAGCACTGCTTGTATTTTTTGCTTAACGCCTTAGCCCTGTCTTAGAAAAATCAAATTCCAGCTTTTCCACAGCAATAGCACAGGTTACGCCATCCAGGCTCGTTTTGTGCAGCAGCACCTTGCCATAGCCGCTAGCCTTAACAGCGCTGCGCTCACAGACATTGCCCACCCCTACTACACGCTGCACTAAGGGCGAGGTGGAAAAATCACCTTTCACAGCATTTAATTCTTCTGCTGTATAAAAGCTTGTTGTGAGCCTATATTTTTTGGCAAAGGCCAAAAGCCCTTCCTCATCCTTTTTCAGGTCTACGGAAGCAACCGAGGCAACACTGCGCAAATCAAGGTGCAAGTCCTTAAGCAGCCCGAGTACAAGGGTCTCAATCTTTTCGATTGGAGTGTTGCGTTTACAGCCAATGCCTAAATGCACAGCCTTAGGGATAAGCTGCAGAGTTGTCGCAAAGGGTGCCACATTTTCAAAAACCGTAAGGGCCATACCCACAGGTGGGGCAGTCGTTTCTACTACTAGCTTAGGCAAGTCGCCCACAATACTAAAGCAATCATCCTTGACGAGGCCCACCTCTTGCCCATTGACTAAGGCAGTAGCAACCTCCTTGGCAGCCTTCATATTGCCTAAGGCAACATGATTGCGGGCAGCCCACTCATCCACAGCAAATAGACCATTGACATCTGTAGCCGTAGTTACACAGGCAGTAGCGCCAATAGCAACAGCCATCTGGCGCGCAATTTCATTAGCTCCGCCAATATGACCAGCAAGCAGAGGAATAACATAGTTCGCTCTTTCATCCACAGAGATAACAGCAGGGTCCACAGTCTTGTCTCTTAGATGCGGTGCAATCGCACGGACACAGATTCCTGTAGCGCCTACAAACACTAAAGCCTGGCACTTTAACATAGCCTCGGCAGTAACCTGACGATAATCCGTAGGATAGCCTACAACATCCTCGATCTCATACTTAGGCATGGTCCAAACCATAGTTTCATAGCCAACGTTAGCTAAAAAGCTGCCAATGTCCCTGGCTAGGTCTCTGCCTCTTTTTGTGAAAGAGAAAACAGCCGCCTGCATACTTATTTAACCTCAGGCTTTAAGTCCAGCTTAGAGGGGTCTGCTTCACGGAAGCCGTGTGCAAAGGTAGGATTATACAGCTCGCTGCGGTCATATTCATTACCCAGGAAGCCTCCTACGGTGATTAATGCAGTCTTGTTTATACCATATTTAGCAGCGGATTCTGCCAGAGTACCAACGGTGCATTTAACAACCCTTTCATCAGGCCAAGAAGCCTTGTAAACGATAGCAGCAGGAGTATCTGCCTTGTAGCCGCCCTTGATTAATTCCTGACTGAGCTTTTCCAGCATACCAGAGCTCAGGAAGATAACCATGGTTGCCTTGTGTTGTGCATAGTCGGCAATTTTTTGACGATTAGGAACAGGAGTACGACCCTCCATACGGGTGATAATTACAGATTGGCTGATGTTAGGTAAAGTATATTCTGCTTTAAGAGCAGCGGCTGCCGCACAGAAGGAGCTAACGCCAGGAACGATTTCAAAGTCCAGGTCATAGCCGCGCAGCAGGTCAATTTGTTCGCGATGTGCACCATAAACCGAAGGGTCGCCAGTGTGCAGACGAACAACTAATTTACCCTCTTGAGCGGCGGGTACCATAGCAGCGATAACCTCCTCTAAGGTCATGTGTGCACTGTTCATAATTACACATTCAGGTTTAGCATACTTTAACAGACCAGGGTTAACTAAAGAGCCTGCATAGATAATCAAATCTGCTTGCTCCAATAAGTTTTTGCCTCTAACAGTAATTAAATCTTCTGCACCAGGGCCAGCACCGATAAAATAAATCATTATTTGTTAAACTCCTTTTCTTTTACTAGAATAACAGAGAAATAGCTGCTCTTAGGATCAATTTGCTCTAGGTCGGTATAAACCTTTTCGCCAGGCAGGCCACAGCGTTCTACCATACCAGAGTATTTAATTAAGCCACGCTCACGCAATTCGTCGCGTACACGGCCAATTTCACTTGCGGATTTCATTAATACCTTGTTGCCAGGACCATCTAAGAATTTAGTAGATTCCTTATAGCTGCCAGGCAGAATAATCAAGGGTTCACTACGCTCGCATAAAGAAGTATTCAAACGAGCAGCTACAGCACAGATAGAGGTAACACCTGCTACCAGCTCAGCCTCATAACCATCCTGCAGCACTAATTTATGTACATAAATGCAGGTTGCGTAAACAGTGGGACAGCCCAGAGTAATGAAAACAACATTTTTGCCTGCATCCAGCAGAGCTTCAATGTCATCTGCCCCCTTGCGGTGAGCAGCATCCATTTTTGCCATATCCTTGGTCATGGGCATATAAACCATCAGCTGTTCCTTTTGATCAAGGTCGATAACCTGGCTGACAATACTCTTAGCAGTTAAAATGCCATTATCTCCTTCTGCAATTGCTACTACATCACATTCCTTTAGCAGACGCACAGACTTAAGGGTTAACAGCTCCGGATCTCCAGGGCCGATACCAACACTCCAAAGTTTTCCCTTCATTATTATTCTCCTTTTATGTGTAATTTAACTAGGCTTTCAGCTTCCTTGGTTTGTCCTAAAATGCCATAAACATTAGAGAACATTAAGGCGCCAGTTTTTATTTTACCATGCACGCGATGCTGCATGTAGTAATCAATTCTGTCAACTACCTCCTGGATAACCACCTCAAAGAGACCTTCTCTCTTTAAGACCTTGGTTACCTCATCCGTAGTCAAGCACTTATAAATCTCTTTACCCACATCTGGGCTAGCCCCGTGGAACATAGCCTGCAGGGCCATGAGCTCTGTACGACAATCAGCGTACTTAGAATGGGTATTCATTACCCCTTGACTTAGTTTCACCAGCTTACCACTATGACCAATCAACAAAAGAGTTTCAAAGCCACAGAACACAGCATAATCTAAAAGCTCACCCACAAAATTACTGCAGGTCACAGCTTTATCTAAATCCAGCTGCATTATATCCCGCGTAAAATCCTCGCCATAGTTGCCAAAGAAAACAAGCAGATCCTTCGTTCCCTTGGCCTTCTGCGCATTCATTTCCACATACATTGTTTCAACAAGTGCTTTTTCGCTCATCGGCTCTACGATACCGCTCGTGCCAAGCACGGATAAGCCGCCAAGAATGCCTAAGCGGGGATTAAAGGTTTTCTTTGCAATCTCCACGCCTTCCGGCATAGAGATTGTTACCCTTAGACCAGCCTTATAGTTATATTCCTGCATAACCTTAGTCACTTCAGAAATAATCATCTTGCGTGGCGTGGGATTAATAGCAGGGCTACCCACAGGGCAGGCTAGACCAGGCTTTGTGACAACCCCCACACCAACACCGCCACAGATTTCTACACCTTCGCCTGCAGCTTTTTCGACTCTGGCATAGACGAGGATACCATGGGTATCATCTGGATCATCACCACTGTCCTTGCGAATAGCACAGCTTACATAGTCAGTGCACATCTCAACCTCTAAGGGCTCTAGGTTCAGTCCAATACCTTTAGGAGTATCAATGTGTACACAGTCTACCCTAGTTCCGCCTAGCAGCATTGTCGCTGCCGCCTTTGCAGCCGCTGTAGCACAGCTGCCAGTAGTGTAACCACATCTCAGGTTCTTACCCTGGGAAAATTGAAATTCTTCCACAACGAAAGCTCCTTTATGTCCAAAATTTCTAAATGAGATAAAATATCAATAATAAGAAAAGACTTCCGCTCATCCGCGAAAGTCCCATAAAAGTCGTAGTAATAGACCGAACAAATACAAACAATAACAATGCACCTAACCTGTTCAATCTCTTAGGTGACAAAATAAGTCACAACATAAGCACTTGCCCGACTCCATCTCTCGTGGATTTAGGTCATCATGGGTTGGCGTCTGACTTGAGCACAGTGCTCTCACAGCGGCGGGACCGTATGGCTAATTGCCTCTTACCTAACGAAATAAAATCGCTCCCATAATATGTTGTCTATTATAACACAAATAAGAATAAATGCCAATAGTAAAAAGGAAAATAATCTA
>JAEDNJ010000100.1 GCA_016302525.1 Phascolarctobacterium sp.
AATTACGCAGATTTCAGAGCGTGTGAATGTCTTTATTGATACAGATATTAGATGTCAAAAATGGGCTGGTAAGATAAGTAATTATAGATAAAATCACGATTCAATTCGGATAAGTGAGGTGATTAAGTGAATTGTTTGCAGAAAATTATTCATAAAATTATTTATGGTATCAAAGAATTTGATAGTTTATTAAATGATAAAAAAGAAGATTTTAATGTTAATGTTGCTAAAAAATATTATGACATATATTTACAGAGACAGGAACAACGTAGAAAAGATTATATATGAACTTGAAGAAGAAATAAAACAAGCTGCATTAGATGGTCATCTATCAATTATTACACATAATGCACATTATGATTTTATGTCATTTGATTATTTAGATGAATTAAAAAAATATTTTGAAAACAAAGGTTTTAATGTTGAAAAAGAAAGATCAAATAGTGCTTTTTTAACTTATTGGTTAAGAATCAGTTGGAAATAAAAGTTTCATTCGATAGTAGTTTTAAAAAGGAGAAGTTATAAGTGGTAGAGATTTTAGGCAACAATCTAAAGAAGTTCTTTGACATTATAGATAATCCACCAAAAGATGCAGAGATTACATATGCTGGCAATAGATATGAAGTTTGGGAAGTATCTGATGAATTACATAATAAGATGTGTGATATGTCGGAAGAAGAGTTTATTGAATTAGCTGGTGAAGATGCTGAGAAATTCCAAAAGATGCTGGATGCACTGGATGACCTGGATGATGTGCAAGATGTATATCACAGTGCTGACATGCCTGAGGAAGAAGAATAATTGTGATTTGATAAGCAGGCAGTCTTTGCCTGCTTTTCTTGTGATAGGCAAACATTGGCAAAGCCCTTGTTTGAAGGTTGGTTTATGCTGGTACTAGGAATTGACCCTGGCACTGCGATTATGGGCTATGGCGTTGTAGATATGACCCACGGCAAATTAACACCTGTGTTCTACGGCTCCATTATGACCGATAAGGATATGCTGCCAGAGCTGAGACTGAAAAAAATATATGATGAGCTGTGTGAGCTGATAGAGCATTTTCGCCTTGATTACATGAGCATTGAAAAGCTTTATTTTAACCACAATCAGACTACGGCTATTCCTGTGGCCCAGGCTAGGGGTATCGCTTTATTGGCGGCAGCAAACCACGGCTTACCCGTGCTGGAATACACACCTATGCAAATAAAAATGGCTGTTGTCGGTAGTGGCAGTGCCACCAAGGAGCAGGTTATCTACATGGTACGCAACCTTTTGAATATAAAGGAAAGAATTAAGCCTGATGATACTGCAGATGCTTTGGCGGCAGCTATTTGTGGTTTAAATACAGCTATGACGCGTAGCTGGCAGGAGGGAGCAAGATGATAGGTTCTTTGCGTGGAATAGTTGCCTACCTGGGCTTGGATTATTGTTTATTAGAAACTCCTGGCGGTGTAGGCTATCGGGTGTTTATGCCAAATTCTCATTTGTCGCAGTTAAGCTTAAATAAAGAAATCAGGGTGCAAACTCATACTGCTGTGCGAGAGGATGCTATTTTGCTCTACGGTTTTTTAAGTCAGGACTATTACGCCTTGTTTGAACTGCTTTTGAATGTAAGCGGTGTAGGTCCCAAAATGGCTCTGGGCATTCTCTCGGCTGTAAAGCCAGAGGACTTTTATTTGGCGGTACAGTCTCAGGATATCAAAACGCTGGTGAAGCTGCCGGGTATTGGCAAAAAAACAGCTGAGCGTATGCTGCTAGAGCTTAAGGATAAGGTTGGAACCTTCACGGATAATCGTGGACAGGATATTACTGCTGCTCCTACTAGCGGCGGCACTAGCTCTGTAGCCGAGGCCATTGAGGCCCTTGAAGCCCTCGGCTATGCTCGCAGCGAGATTTTGCCTACTTTAAAACAGATTCCAGATTGTAGTGAGCTGAGCAGTGATGTAATTTTGAAGCAGGCTTTAAAACTAATCGCTCAGGAAAAGTTTAAATAAAAAGCTAGGTTAAATAGGAGAGCTTATGGATTTTAGCACAGAACGTATCATTGCCGGAGCGGAGCAGGAGCAAGACACTTGGCAATATAGCCTGCGCCCCCGCAATTTAAATGAATATATTGGTCAGCAGCAGGTTAAGGATAATCTGGAGATTTTCATTAAGGCTGCAGCAGCTCGCCATGAGTCTCTGGATCATGTGCTTCTTTTTGGTCCCCCTGGCTTAGGCAAGACTACTCTGGCAAATATTATTGCCAATGAGCTGAAGGTTAATATTCGTGTTACTAGCGGTCCTGCTATTGAGCGCCAGGGAGATTTGGCTGCTATTTTAACCAATTTAGGCGAGAATGATGTGCTCTTTATTGACGAAATTCATCGCCTGTCTAAGACTGTTGAGGAAATTCTCTATTCTGCTATGGAGGATTTTGCCTTAGATATTATTATCGGCAAGGGACCGAGTGCACGCAGCGTGCGCTTAGACCTGCCTCATTTTACCTTAATTGGTGCGACTACGCGTCTAGGCGCTATTGCTGCCCCTCTGCGTGACCGCTTTGGTGTACAATGTCGCCTAGAGTTCTACAAGCCGGAGGAGCTGCAGTTTATTGTAACTAGGGCAGCAGAAATACTGGGTGTTAACATTGATAGAGAGGGGGCAGGGCAGATTGCTCGCCGCAGCCGTGGTACACCTCGTATTGCGAACCGTCTTTTAAAGAGGGTGCGCGATTTTGCTCAGGTGGCAGGGTTGGACACAATCAATGGTCAGCTGGCTGATGAGGCTTTAGCAAGGCTAGAGGTGGACCGCTATGGTCTCGACCGCAATGACAGGCGTATTCTTAACGCCATTGTTAAGAGCTTTGGCGGTGGACCTGTTGGCATAGAAACAATCGCTGCTGCAGTTAGCGAGGAAAGCACCACGATTGAGGATGTTATTGAGCCCTATCTCATTCAGCTGGGACTTTTGCAGCGTACACCTCGCGGCAGAATTGCAACTAGAGAAACCTATAGATATTTAGGCGTTCCCTATCCGGAAAAATAAAATGAAAATACTATTACACGCTTGCTGTGGTCCCTGCTCCTGCTATCCTGTGGAAAGGCTGAGAGCAGAGAATCATCAGTTTGATATTTTATATTTTAATCCTAATATTCATCCCTATAAGGAATTTAAGCACCGCATGACAACGCTTATGGAGTTTTGTCAAAAGCAGCAAATTAAGCTCATTGTAAACAAGACCTATGATTTAGAGGAATGTGTGCGGGGAATGCTTCAGGAGCCTACTATACGCTGCGCCTTTTGCTATCGTATGCGCCTGCGCTATGCGGCTCAGTATGCTAAGGAGCACGGCTATGATGCCTTTAGCACCACGCTTTTAGTTAGCATTTATCAAAAGCATGAGCTGATTAAGCGCATTGCCGAGGAGGCTGCCGAGGAGTTTGCTATTCCTTTTTACTACGAGGATTTTCGTACCGGCTATGACCGTGGCGTAGAGCTGAGCCTTGCTTTAGAGCTGTATCGCCAGCCCTATTGCGGCTGTGTTTTTAGCGAGCGCGACCGCTATGCCGTAGAAAAAAAGCGTAAGGCTGAGCCACCTACTGAGGAGCTGGTGAAGGTAGATAAGCTGATACGCATGGAAAACCTTCAGCATGAAAAGGTGAGAGCAAGGTCAAAGGCAGCTTTGGTTGACTCGCAGGCGAGGTAGCAAGATGTGGAAAAGATTTTTCAGCGCTGTACTTATTAGTAGCTGCCTTTTTACTTTGAGCGCAGAGGCTACGGATATTCGCATAGCTCTCGTGGAAGGGCAGAATACTGCTGCCCTAAATTCTGAGACCACTTTTAGGTTAAGAAACCTGCTCAGCGGCGAGGAAACAGTTCTCCCTAAGGGAAAATATTTTGCCCATGTTAAGGAGGGTCAGCTCCAGCTAGAGCAGCAAGGCTTTGGTCAGGCGGTAGAGCTGCTTGTAGATAAGGGGCAGAGCCTGCCTAAGGTGAATGGTCGCAGCTATGACGGCAAGCTTGTCATAAAGCTAGTAGAGAATAAGCTGCTTATTACCAATGAGGTAGACTTAGAGCTGCTTGTCAGCCGCATTTTGCCTCGCAAGACTATGCCCATTTGGCCGGATGAGGCCATTAAGGCACAGGCCGTGGCAGCCCGTACCTATTTGCTGCACCAAAAGCAGCAGGGAGCAGAGCGAGGCTATGCTATAAAGAATACAGATAAGGAAGCTCCTTATTATGGCCTAGGCCAACGAACTGAAAAGCAGGCTATCACAAGACTTGTTAAGGCAACTGCCGGGGAGTATTTAGTAGATAAAAATGGTGAGCCAATTTATGCGCTCACGACCTCTAGCTCTGGCGGTAAAACTGAAAGCGGTTTCGAGGCCTTGGGCAAGGCTTATAGCTATCTTCAATCCGTAGAGGATTATGACCAGGATAGCCCAGAGTATAAATGGGAGTTTCGCATTAGCCCTGAATATGTCGAAGGACTGCTGGCGCAAAATGGTTATTACTTAGGCAAGCTGGCGAATGTGCGCTTGTCGAGTATAAAGGAGCCCGGTGGTGATAGAACAGCAACTGGTCGTGTAAAATACATGATTTTTGGTGGCACTATCGGCACAGCTAAGCTGACAGGACAAAGGGCCGCTGAGCTGTTTAATCTTAATAGCAATTATTTTGATGTAGAAACAGGTACTCCCGTTCCAGAAAAAATCGAGCTTCCTATTACCAATACCTATGGTATGGAGATTGGTAAAAAAGAGGTTCCTATCAAAGTAAAGGAAGAGGAACCGAAGATTTGGAGTGAATATCTAAAAAGCTATCATGTACTGACGGGTGGCAAGGCTGAGAAGCTAATTTTTCGTGGTCAGGGCAAGGGCTCTGGGCTTGGTCTTAGTGCCTGGGGTGCGCGTGGGCTGGCTAACGGAACTGAACTAAAGAACTATGCAGAAATTTTAGCACATTATTATCCGGGTACGCAGCTCGTAAAAATGAAATAAGCAATAAGAAATAGAGCTTTATGCAGCTTGTGCTTCTTCAATATTCTTGATAGTGGTTTTGAGGCACTGCGGCATGACTATTCTTATTATATTAAATAAATTAGAGGTTATATTTTAATGTTAGTTACTGATTTTGATTATGAATTACCTAAGGAGCGGATTGCGCAGCATCCTATGGAGCCTCGTGACCACTCTCGCCTTTTGGTAGTGGATAAGACTACGGGGGAGCTTGAGCATAAGCATTTCTACGATTTGGTAGATTATCTGCGTCCTGGGGATTTGCTGGTGTTTAACGATACTAGAGTTATTCCGGCTCGGCTGCACGGCTTTAAGGATACGGGCGCTCATGTTGAGGTGTTTTTGCTTACTCGTAAGGATGCTACCGACTGGGAGGTTTTAGTAAAGCCGGGCAAGAAGCTTCAGGTAGGCGCTAAAATTAAGTTTAGCGAGGAGCTGAGTGCAGAAATTATTGCAACCACCGATTTTGGCGGTCGTATTGCTCGCTTTCATTATGAAGGTATCTTTGAGGAAATCTTGGACCGATTAGGTGAGACACCTCTGCCTCCTTATATAACTGCTCCCTTGGAGGATAAGGAGCGCTACCAAACTGTTTACAGCCGTGAGCGTGGCAGTGCTGCTGCTCCTACAGCTGGTTTGCATTTTACGAAGGAAATGCTGCATAAAATCAAGGAGCTTGGCTGTGAGGAAGTCTTTGTAACTCTGCACGTGGGCTTGGGTACCTTCCGTCCTGTGAGCGCTGAAACCATTGAGGATCACCAAATGCACAGCGAGTTCTACAGCGTTAGCCCTGAGGCGGCAGCTGCTATTAATAAGGCGAAGGCGGAGGGCAGACGTATTATTGCTGTTGGGACAACCTCTGTGCGCACCTTAGAATCAGCTGGGGCCAGCGGTCAGCTGCAGGCCGGCGGCAATTGGACGAAGATTTTTATTTATCCCGGCTATGAATTCAAATTCGTAGATGCCCTCGTGACCAATTTCCATTTG
>JAEDNJ010000101.1 GCA_016302525.1 Phascolarctobacterium sp.
GCTCCTGGTATGGGCTTAAACGCTTTCTTTGCCTTTACCGTTGTCGGAGCTATGAAGTTTTCCTGGCAGACAGCTCTTGCTGCTGTTTTTATTGAAGGTATTCTGTTTCTTTTGATGTCCTTGACTAGGGTGAGAGAGTCCATCTTTAACGCCATTCCCTATGGTCTCAAGCTAGGCGTAAGCGGCGGCATTGGTCTTTTCATTGCCTTTATTGGTATGCAAAGCGCTAAAATAGTTGTGGATGGTCCCTGCCTTGTAAGCCTCTATAATTTTAAAGCTGCAATTGCTGACGGCTCAATTCATACGACTGGTGTAGGCGTTATTTTGGCCCTTGTAGGTATTCTTGTAACTGTAGTGCTGATGTATAAAAAGGTTACTGGCGACATTCTGCTGGGGATTCTGTTTACCTGGGGCTTAGGTATGCTCTGTGAGCTGACTGGTATTTATGTTCCTAATCCTAAGCTGGGGATGTTCTCTGTAATGCCCAATTTCAGCAATGGCCTAAGCATTCCTAGTCTGGCACCCACCTTTATGCAAATGGATTTCTCCAATGTCATGAGCTTTGGCTTTATGACGGTTATGCTCTCCTTCATGTTTGTAGACCTTTTTGATACCCTCGGTACGCTGATGGGCGTAGCTTCAAAGGCCGATCTGTTAGATGAAAAGGGTCGTTTGCCCAACATCAAGGGTGCCCTCTTAGCTGACTCCATTGGTACTAGCGTTGGCGCTCTTTTGGGCACCTCCACCGTCAGCACTTATGTAGAAAGCTCTGCCGGCGTTAGCGTAGGCGGTCGTACTGGTCTTACTGCTATAGTAACTGCTCTGCTCTTTATTGCCAGCCTTGTGCTCTCTCCTATTTTCCTGGCTATACCTGCCTTTGCAACTGCTCCTGCCCTGATCGTAGTTGGTTTCCTGATGGTAGCGGCAATTCTGAAGGTACAGTTTGATGATTTTACAGAAGCCTTTCCGGCTTATGTTGCCTTGGTGGCTATGCCCTTTACCTATTCTATCTCTGAGGGTATTTCCATGGGTATTATTTCCTATGCTGTTATCAACCTGCTGACAGGCGCCTATAAGAAGAAGGAGGTTAGTCCCTTAGTTTATATTTTGGCTATTATCTTCGTGCTGAAGTACATTTTCGTCTAAGACTTGCTTTCAAGCTAGCTCTTTGGAGCTAGCTTTTTCACTTTATGATAGATTTATATAATATTTATGAAAGAATGCTATGCAAATGCTAGCAAAAACAAAAGAAATGTGTTAAAATAAAGTATATTATGGGCTAAATGGCTAAATTGCAAAGAACGAGTGATTAATACATAAGTAAATAAAGGATTCGTCCTGTTCGTATATATGGAAAAGGTGGCTAAGCCTAAAGGAGAAGGATATTATTATGAGTAATGAAAAAGCGGTAATTAGCGGCAAACAGTTTAAGGATATGCTGCTAGGAGCTTATCATAGCTTTGAAAAAAACTTTGAAACTATTAACGACTTAAACGTTTTTCCTGTACCCGACGGAGATACCGGCTCTAATATGCTGCATACCATTGCTTCCGTAGCAAAGGCTATTAGTGCCCTGCCTGACACTGCTACGGCTGGTGAGGTTGGCAGTACAGCAGCTCGCAGCGCCATCATGGGCGCTCGTGGCAACTCTGGCGTAATTTTGAGCCAGCTGCTGCGCGGTATCGGTAAGGGAGTAGCAGGTAAAAAGACCTTGACCAATTCGGAGATTGGCAAGGCCTTCCAATATGGTATTCTCTACGCTTATAGGAGCGTTTCTAAGCCTGTAGAGGGTACTATCCTGAGTGTGGCGCGTGGGATGGCGAAAAGAGCCTATGCAGCTACTCGCAACAGCATTACTTTAGAAGAGGTGCTGAACGAGGCTATTCGTGTGGGCAAGGAGGAGCTGGCTATGACCCCCGAAAAGCTGCCCGTGCTGAAGGCAGCTGGTGTAGTTGATGCTGGCGGTCAGGGTCTCATTTGCTTCTTTGAGGGCTGCTTAGCAGGTCTGCGCGGCGAGGAGTGCGAGGCTTTGGAAATTACTACCGCTCCCAAGATTCAGGCTGTGGGTACGGGCGAGCCCCTCGATTTAGAGTTCCCCTACTGCACTGAGTTCATTGTCAAAGAGGCTAATGTAACTAAGGAAGAGGTTGCTGCTGCTCTTACAGGCTTTGGCAACTCTATGATTGTAGCGGTTATGGATGACATCGTGAAGGTGCACATCCACACCAAGCACCCCGGCGATGCCTTAAATAAGGCTCAGGAATGGGGTAGTCTGCATGATATTAAGATTAACAACATGGTGGACGAGCACGAGGAGCATCTTTTTAAAACCGAGGCTGCTCCTGTAGTGAAAAAGGGCTTGGGTGTCCTGACCGTAGCTGCTGGCGAGGGCATTGCTAAGATTATGCACGAGCTGGGCGCTGCCGAGATTATCAGCGGCGGACAAAGCATGAATCCTCCGGTTGAGGATTTTGTGAATGCTATCGAAAAGGGCTCCTGTGAGCAATATATTATCCTGCCGAACAATAAAAACATTATTCTGGCTGCAGAACAGGTAAGAAAGCTGCTGGGAGATTCTAAGATTAGCTATGTACCCACCACTAACCTGGCCCAGGGTTTGGCCGCTTTGTTGCGCTATGATCCCACTAAGAGCATGATTGAAAATACAGCAATCATGACCAGCGAGGCTAAGGAGGCTGTCAGCGGTGCCGTTACTGTGGCTGTGCGTGACAGTGTCGTGAATGATATTGTTGTGAAGAAGGGCGATTACCTAGGTCTCTTGAACGATAAGATTGTTTGCACGGGCGTTTCTATTCAAGAGGTGCTGAAGAAGCTGGTTGAGGGCGGCGATTATGAGCTCATCAGCCTGTACTATGGTGATAATTTAGATGAAGCTGGCGCAAGTGAGCTGGCAGAGCAATTAGAAGAGGTTAATGAGGATTGGGAAATTGAGGTCTTCTACGGTGGACAGCCCTTATATCCTCTGTTGATTTCCATGGAATGATTTAGGAAGGGGTGTAGAAAGTGCTGACCAATCAAGAGTTATCGCAGCTTCTGCGGGTGCGAGGCTATAAGGTAACCCCTCAGAGATTAGCCATCTACGCCGCTCTAGCAGAAAAGTATTGGCACCCAAGTGCAGAGGAGCTGTATCAAAAGATGCTTCCTAGCTATCCAAATATGAGCTTTGCTACAGTGTACAAGACGTTGGAGATTCTCCAAAAACTAAATTTAGCGAGAATGTTGAGCACTGGCGAGGATAGCTTCAGATTTGAGGCGAATATGAGCGAGCATCAGCATTTGCAATGTACCTGCTGCGGAGCCATCATGGATATTAGCGTTCCTAATGAAGAGAGCCTGACTGCGAGCATTGAAGCTTCTAGCGGTTATGCTATTCAAAAAAAAGAATTCTACTTTTTTGGTCTGTGCCCTGAATGTAGAAAGAAGTAATTGTTGCGAGGTGTTCCGGCTAGGGTGCACCTCGTTTTTATTTTGAGGAAGGAAAGCCTATGAGTTGTTTTCAGGTTGCTATGCTGGCTAGCGGCAGCAAGGGAAATGCTGCTGTCATTGCAGCCAAGGAGCAATATTTTCTTATAGATATGGGGCTGAGCTGTCGCGAGCTGACGGCTAGACTAAAGAGGGTGCATTTAGAGCCCCAGCAGCTGAGCGCTGTTTTTATTACCCATGAGCATATAGACCATGTGCGGGGACTGGCAACCTTTAGCAAAAAATATACTGTGCCCATCTTTAGCAGCGAAAAAACCTGGCGTGCTATTTTAGCCAAGGATAATGCTATAAAACGCTCTGCCTGTCATATAATTGACACAAATATTAGCTACAATAGCCTCAAGATAAGCAGCTTTAGTGTGCCCCATGATGCAGTGGACCCGCATGGCTATGTATTTGAGGATGTGGAGAGCGGCAGTAAATGCACCTATCTGACAGATACAGGCTTTATCACTGAGACCGTGCAGCGTGCAGTCAAGGGAGCGGAGCTGTTGATTTTGGAGGCTAATCATGATGTGGAAATGCTACAAAGGGGCAGCTATCCTCTCTATCTTAAGCAGAGGATTTTAAGTACGAGAGGACATTTATCTAACGATACAGCGGCCATGTTGCTTACAAATATGGAAAAGCTGCCCGAGACAGTATTTCTGGCCCATTTGAGCGAAGAGAATAATATGCCGCAGCTAGCCCTAAACGCTGTGAGAGAAGCCGTTGTAAAAGCGAGGGCAGAAGCACAAACTAGCTTTTATGTAGCCCAGCAGCATGAAATTGTTACCAATTTTTCTGCTAATCAGGTGGAATTGTTTGAAAATAATTAAGGAGTGAGTTTTGACATGAAGAAATCTATTTGGAAGAAGAGTGCCCATATTTTTATGTACGGTGTTTTAGGTGCAGCTATTTTAATGAGTGGCTGTGCTACGAAGAAAACAGATGCGGCTACTCAACCTAAGGAAAAGCCGGCTGTAAAGGTGGAGCAGCCTGTTAATAATGGCTCTAGTGCCCGTGTAACTCCTATTGTAACTGCAGCGAAGAAGGTAGGTCCGGCAGTAGTAGGCATTGCCACCAAGTCTATTAAACGCGAGCAAATTCCTAACTTTGCTGACCTTTTCCCCGGTTTTCCTGGCTTCCCCGGCTTCCCTGATTTTGGCAACGGCGGCGGTCGTGTGCAGGAAAGAGTGGTTGAGGGCGTTGGCAGCGGTGTAATCTATGACGCGAAAAACGGCTATGTAGCTACTAATAACCATGTTGTAGCTGGTGCCAAGGAAATCACTGTTTATTTAACGGATGGCCGCAATGTGAAGGGCAGGGTGCTGGGCACTGACCCGGCAACAGACCTGGCTGTCGTAAAAATTGATGCTAAGAACCTACCCGAGGCTCCCTTAGGCGATTCCTCTACCATTCAGGTGGGCGAGCCTGCTATCGCTATTGGCAATCCGTTGGGCATGGAGCTGCGTGGCAGCGTAACCGTGGGCATTGTCAGCGCACTGAATCGTACAGTAAGCGTTGGCGATAACAAATACACCCTGATTCAAACAGACGCGGCTATCAACCCTGGTAACAGTGGCGGTGCTCTGGTAAACGCTGATGGCGAGGTCATGGGCATTAACAGCGCTAAATATGCTGGCAATGGCGTTGAGGGTATTGGCTTTGCTATTCCTATCAACACTGCTAAGCCTATTTTAGAAGGGCTGGTTAAGCATGGCACTATTGCTAGACCTTACCTGGGCGTAAGAATTATCGACGAAGAAACTTTCAACAAAAAGAATGCAGCCAACAAGAACAGCATTGGTATTGATTTCCACGGCGGCATTTACATTGACAGCATTGTCCGCAATAGCCCTGTTCACAAGGCTGGTATCCGTCCTGGCGACATCATCATTAAATTCAACGGGACTAAGGTTTCTAAGTCTCAGGACTTAATTGACAAGGTAAGCGGTTGTGCAGTTGGTGATTCTGTGAAGATTACCATTAGACGCGGTGATGCAGAAATGGAGAAGAGCGTAACTCTGGAAGCAGTACCGCAGGATAACCAATAATGAAGATTACTATTGCCTGTGTAGGCAAAATTAAAGAAAAATATCTGACGGCTGGCATAGATGAGTACAGCAAAAGGCTTACTCCCTTCTGCAAGCTGGAGACCATAGCGATTAACGAAGAAAAAATGCCCGAAGACCCCACGCCTGCCCTCAAGGAGCAGGTGCTGGAGAAGGAAACGCAGCGCCTTATAGCCATCATCCCGGAAAACAGCTATGTCGTTCTTTTGGATGTGGTGGGTAAGCAGCTTTCTTCGCCAGAGCTGGCAGCGAAAATTGATGCGCTGACCCTAGCTGGCAAGAGCCATCTCACCTTCGTTATCGGCGGTGCCTTTGGCTATACAGATGCTCTGCGCAGGCGGGCTGATTTTGCCATCTCCTTTAGCAAAATGACCTTCACGCACCAAATGATTAGGCTGCTTTTAGTAGAGCAAATTTAT
>JAEDNJ010000102.1 GCA_016302525.1 Phascolarctobacterium sp.
TCACCTGCCGAAGTATTTAGACTGCTGGAATCCTATCGGAGCAAAGCGCGGCGACATTGTTGGCGCCGAGTATCGCTCTATGGAAACCAATAAGGCTAAGGCTATTTACTATGGCGTGCCAGTCTTTGGCTTATTGGCTGGGGCTTGCTTTGGCTATGCTCAGGCAAAGTTCTTTGATTTAGAGCCCTGGTACATGGTGCTGGGCGGAGTTATTTTGTTTGAAATTGTTTCCCTAAACTATGCACGCATTTTTAAGCGTGATGCTATGCGTGAGGGGCTGCAGCCAGTAACCTATGAAATCCATGTGGAGGAAATGGTTATCGACATGAACAAGAAATAATTAGCTTCGGAGGCAAAAATGCAGGTTGTATTAGCATCTGCTTCACCGCGCAGACTGGAGCTTTTGCGCCAAATCGGTATAGAGCCGGAGGTTTGCCCGGCAGACTTTGAGGAAAGCGGCGGTGCAGCAAAGGAGGCTGACGAGGTTGCTCTGCACAATGCTTTGGGCAAGTGCAGGGCTGTAGCTGCCCTAAAGGGAGAGGCTGTACCTGTTATTGGAGCAGATACGGTGGTTGTTGTTGATAATGTGATTTTAGGTAAGCCTAAGGATGCTGTTGAGGCTGTGGCCATGCTGCAGCGCCTTTCTGGCAGGGCCCATGAGGTGCTGACGGGGCTTGCAATAAAATATAAGCAGCAGGAGGCTGCTGAGGTTGTGCATACGAGGGTGTATTTTCGTAAGCTGTCTCAGGCAGAGATAGAGGCCTATGTAGCCACAGGTGAGCCCTTAGATAAGGCGGGAGCCTATGGAATTCAGGGCAGGGGCGCAGTCTTAGTAGAAAAAATTGATGGCTGCTATAATAACGTGGTAGGCCTGCCACTTACACGCGTTTACGAAATTTTGGCAAAATTGGGAGCTGAATAGTCTGCAACAGAGCACAGGGAGTGTTTTGGTGTTACCGGTTGATGACCGCCCCCGGGAAAAAATGGCGGCTTATGGAGCAAGTGTATTAAGTGATGCGGAGCTGGTCGCAGTTTTGCTGCGTACCGGGACGATGGATAAATCCGCCTTAGCCTTAGCAGATGAGCTTACTCGTGACGGTGGCCTTTATAAAAGGCTGGCTGGCATGAGGCAGCTGCAGGAGCTGATGAAGTTTAAGGGGCTAGGCATAGCCAAGGCCTCAACGATTCTGGCGGCTATAGAGATTGGTCGTCGTCTGGCTTCGGCCAAGCCCATAGAGCGGGCTAGCTTTAGCTGTCCTCGCGATGGGGCAGACTTTTTGATGCCACGCCTACGCTTTGCCCAAAAAGAACAGTTTCTCGTAATTTTATTGAATTCTAAAAATCGTTTACTTGGCACAGAGCTTATCTCTGAGGGCTCGCTGACGGGCGCAGTGGTGCATCCACGAGAGGTGTTTCAGCCAGCCATACTGCAGCACGCAGCTGCTATTGTGGTGGCGCATAATCACCCTTCTGGTGACCCTTATCCCAGCATAGAGGACGAGCAGATAACCAATATGCTCGTAGCAGCGGGGAAAACCTTAGGTATACCTGTACTGGATCATCTGATTATTGGTGATGGTACTTATTACAGCTTCCAGGAAGAGGGAGCTTTATAGATAGAATCAAGGCTGGCTGCTGGCTAGGCTAAGAAAGCTAACTAGCTAAGAGGCTGCTTTGATGGAAGTGAAGGAGGAAGAAATGAAATTTTCATTCCCAAATATAAGCTTTTTCAATAATATGTCTGATGACATGGGTATTGATTTGGGCACAGCAAATACACTGGTGCACGTAAAGAATAAGGGTATTATTATTCGTGAGCCCTCTGTTGTGGCCGTGGAAAGAGACAGCAACGAGGTGCTGGCTATTGGCGCTGAGGCTAAGCGCATGATTGGCCGTACCCCTGGTAATATTGTGGCTATCCGTCCGATGAAGGATGGTGTTATTGCTGACTACGAAATTACGCAGTCCATGCTGAAATATTTCATTAAGCAGGCTATGGGCTCGCGCAGCTTTGTGCGCCCGCGTATTTTGGTAGGTGTGCCCTCTGGCGTTACCGAGGTAGAAAAGCGCGCTGTTATTGATGCTACGATCGAGGCTGGTGCGCGTGAGGCTTATTTGATTGAGGAGCCGATGGCAGCAGCTATCGGTGCTGGTCTGCCTGTTCAGGAGGCTACGGGCAGCATGGTTGTAGACATTGGCGGTGGCACCTGTGAGGTTGCCGTTATTTCTCTAGGCGGTATCGTTGTGTCTAAGAGCGTGCGTACTGGCGGCGACTCCATTGATGCGGCTATTGTGCGCTATATTCGTAAATATTTTAATCTGCTGATTGGCGACCGTACTGCAGAGAATATCAAGATTACCTTAGGCACTGCTATGCCTGTAGAAAATCCTGATACCATGGAAATTCGTGGTCGCGACCTCGTGAGCGGTCTGCCGAAGAATATTACGATTAATGCCAACCATGTCTGTGAGGCTGTAGAAGAGCCTGTGAGCATTATTGTCGATGCTGTGCGCAATACGCTGGAGAAAACTCCGCCGGAGCTGTCTGCTGATATTATTGAGCGCGGTATTATGATGACGGGCGGCTCTTCTATGCTGCGTAATTTAGATAGACTTATTTCTGGTGAAACTGGTATGCCTGTCTTTGTTTCTGATGAGGCGCTGAACTGTGTAGCTCTGGGAACTGGTATTGCCGTAGAGAATATTGATATTTATCATAAGGGCTTTATGACCAGCAAATAAGCTGGACTTGGCTCAGAAATTTTTCATTGTATATTATAGGGTAGCTGCAGTATGTCTAAGAAAAATATGCTGTATGTACTGTGTGCGTTTGTCTGCCTCGCATTGCTGATTTTAGCACTGGCAGGAAGGAGCCGTTTTCCTGTGTTCAACAGAATGGTAACTGCTATCATTCTGCCGGTGGAAAACGGTCTTACTGCTTTAGGGCATACTAGCGATAGCGCCCGTGGCTATTGGCGGGCTATGACGGTACTACAGGAGGAGAATGCAAGACTGAAAAAAGAGATTGAGGAGCTGCGCAATGCCAATGTCAACATGGTTTCGATTGAGGCGGAGAACCGTCAGCTGCGTGAGCTGGTGCAGTATAAGGCTGCGCACAGAACACAAACTACGGTGGCAGCGCGCATTATTGCCCGTAATTTTGGCGAGCTGCGAGATGTAGTCTATATTGATGCTGGCGAGGACAAGGGACTCAAGCGTAATATGGCCGTGGTGAATAATGGCCTAGTGGGCGTGATAGATGAGGTTTATGGCGGCTATGCTAGAGTGCTGCTCATTACCTCGCCGCGTTGCCGCATTGGTGCCAGAGTGCTGCGCCTGGATTCGCGCGCCATGGGTGTAACAGGCGGCGCTAATTCCACCGATGGCAAGCTCATCATGGAGCATATTTATCGCGAGGCAAGCATTAAAGAGGGCGATATTATCATTACCAGCGGTATCAGCGGCTACCATCCGGAAAACATTATTATTGGCGTGGTGACGGCGGCCAAGCTGGATAGCCTAGGCCTGGCGCAGCAGGCTCAGGTGCAGCCTGCTGCTAGCATTGCTGATGTGGAGGAGGTTCTCGTAGTGACAGCCTTCACGCCAGAGCCGAAAATTAGATTAGCAAATGAGGGAGGACAGGCACAATGAGGAGACTGATTTGGCCCGTCCTGTTTCTGTTCTTAATCGTAGTGCAGGGAGCAAGCTCTGTTTTTTATTCTGGCTGGCTCGCCTTTGATTTGCCCTTGTTATTTTTGTATAGCTTTGCCCTCCTGCGGGGGCAGGACAAGGGAGCCCTAGCAGGCTTTAGCATAGGCTTTGTGCAGGACTCTATGACAGTGGGTGTGTTTGGCTATCATATGCTTACGAGAGCCATCTTTGGCTTTTTGGTAGGCTTAATGAAGGAAAAAATCGTGAAGGAGCAAAGCCGCTTTCATGTGCTCATCATTGGTGGGGCCTGTGTCTTTTTGCGTTTTTGCTATTGGTGGCTGGAGCTGATTCGTTCAGGAGGGCGCTGGGATATTCTGCCCGCCTTTATCTGGAAGAGCCTGGGCTATTGCCTGGGAAATATGCTTTTTATTATCCCCATGCTGATTTTAGTTAATTATATTTATGCTTGGATCAAGGCAGAGGATGTATCTTATTAGTTCTTAGAGGAGGAACAGCAGATGTTAAACAAAAACCAGATGCTTCGTTTGCAGCTGATGATGCTGTTCTGTATTCTTATATTTTGTGTGCTGCTGGGGCGTATGGTGTATTTGCAGCTGTGGCGCAGTGATTATTATGCTAAGCAGTCGGACGGTAACCGTTTGCGTCAGTCGCGGATTTTAGCGCCGCGTGGTTTAATTTTAGATGCCGAGAATAAGGCTCTAGTCAATAATGTGCCTGGCTATACTGTGGCCCTGCAAAAGCAAAACAGCTATAAAAAGGAGCATTTAGAGCAGCTGAGCAGGATTCTGGAAATGCCAGTGGCGACGATTGAGGCGAAGATTAAGGAAAAGGCCAACTATTACGAGCCCGTAATTTTAAAAGCTAATATTTCGCAGGAGCTGATGATTAAGGTTGAGGAGCAGCGGCGTTCTATCCCGGAGCTCATGCTGATTGTCAGCCCGGAACGCAATTATCCCTATAAGGAGTTTGCTGTGCATGCCCTGGGCTATGTGGGCGAGGTTAGCGATTATGAGCTAGAAAAGGGAATTTTTAAGAATGTGCCCATCGGCAGTATTGTCGGCAAGTCTGGCTTAGAGAAGCATTATGATAATGTTCTTCGTGGTGAGGATGGCTTCTTCATGGAGGAGGTTGATGTTGCTGGCAATGTGGTGCAGCACTATGATACCAAAAAGCCAGAGGTTGGCAAGAACCTGCGCCTGACGATTAACTATGAGCTGCAAAAGTCTTTAGAGACTTTTATAGATGATCATTTAAAGAGCATTGGTGCCAGAGCTGCGGCTGTAGTGGCCATGGACCCCAGGGATGGAGCTGTCAAGGCCATGCTGAGTCGGCCAGGCTATGACCCAAATCTTTTTGTGCATGGCATTTCTACCAAGGCTTGGAACAAGATTAATAACGACCCTAATTTCCCCTTGAACAACAAGGCTATTAGTGGCGAGTATCCGCCTGGTTCTACCTTTAAGATTGTCACAGGCAGTGCCGCTTTAGATTTAGGCAAGGTGGAATTTGAAGAGCTAATTTACGATAAGGGCTACCACGACTTGGTGCCTACCATGAGTAATGCTGGCGGTGAGGTGCTGGGCTGGCTGAATTTTACCAATGCGCTGGCCATGTCAGACAATGTGTATTTCTATGAGCTGGGCTATCGCGTAGGCATAGACGAAATTGGCAAATATGCTCGTTACTATGGCTTTGGCAAGAGGACGGGCATTGATTTAGAGGGCGAGGGCAGCGGCTTAGTTGCCTCCAAGGCAGTAAAAAAAGAGATTTGGAACGAGGATTGGCGTTTAGGCGATACCTTTAATGCGGCTATCGGGCAGGGCTTTAACCTAGCTACCCCCTTGCAGCTGGCTGTGATGCTCAGCTGCGTAGCCAATGGCGGTATTCGCAATACTCCTTATCTCGTCAGCGATATTTTGAACGCGGATGGCAGTGTTTATGACAGGCCGAAGCGTGAGGCTGGCAAAAAGATTCAGGTTTCTGACCAGACCATGAGCTATATTCGCGCGGGCATGAGCGCTACTACGGAGGAGGGAGGCACTGCCGCCTACTTCCAGGCACTGCCGCGCAAGATTGCCGGCAAAACGGGTACGGCGGAGAACTCTATGGGGCGTGACCATGGCCTTTTTGTAGCCTATGGACCGGTAGAGGAGCCGGAGCTGGTTGTTGTTTGTATTGTGGAGCAGGGTGGCTATGGTTCTACGGCTGCTGGCCCCATTGTTTATAAGGCCTTTGAGGAATTCTTTACGCAGAAGGGCTGGATGCCTAGGCTAGAGCCTGCTGTA
>JAEDNJ010000103.1 GCA_016302525.1 Phascolarctobacterium sp.
TCTGGCCAAAATATACTGCTGACAAGCGGAAGCAGTATTACAAATACTGGCAGCATGACAGCAGATAAGGGTAATATTGAGCTGATTGCAGCAGGAGCAGCCAATACAAAAGCTATTACTAATGAAGGCTCCTTCAAGGTTAAGGATGGTACTATCGCTCTTACTGCAGAGCATGGCGACATTGTAAATGGCGACGCAGGACATTTCCTTGCGGGCAATGCTGATGGCACAGGTGAGGGGGGCAGCATTAGCCTCATTGCTCACGAAGGTGCTATCGTAAATAGTGATACTTTAGTTGCTAAGAATAATATTACGCTCTTAAGTTCTGCTGGTATTTCGAATGCTAATAGTTTCTTAGCTGGTGGCGATATTAGTATTGAATCTACAGCTGGTGATTTTGTAGGCTATAATGGGCACTCCATTAACAGCAAACAAGGTTCAATTACCATCAAGGCTAATACTAACATTAATAATAGCAGTAGCTTAAAAGCTGCTAAGGATATTAAACTCTATGCTAATGAAGGCATTGCTGACAATAATACTCTCAATGCTGGCAATAGGCTGGATGTTTCTTCCGTGGACGGTGCTATTAGCCTGTCACAAGGAGCTGCTGCTGGTCAGGGCGGTATGTTCATCGTATCTGGTGATTTGAAGGATGAAAATACTACCAAGGGCGGTGACATTACTATTGATGGCAATTTGGTTGTTAACAATAGTAGTACATCTGCTGGCGATATTGTAGTCTTTACAAGCAACGGCAACATTAAGCTTAATAATGCAACTATTAATGGTGGCGATGATAGCTTAATTCGTATTTACTCTGCTGCTGGCAATGTTAATGCTAATACCTTGCTAGCTACAGAAGGTTCTGTGGATGTGGGTGCCAAAACTGGCAAAATCAATGTTAATACTATTGATGCGGCTTGGTTGGCTGCAACGGGCACAAGTGCACAGGGTGGCAATATAGTTCTAGGCACTATTAAGGGCAACGCGGTTGTGCTTTATACTGAGAACGCAAATGCTTCTATTAAGGCTGACTCCGTTGTCGCTAAGAAGTATATTGCTTTGCAGGGCAATAAGATTGATGCTCCCCTAGATAAGGATAATAGCGGTGTAGCAGCCTTGATTATGGATATTAGAGGCGCTAGTGGCAACAAAGATCTGCCAGATGTAATTTTATCCTTTGCAGGTAATAAGGATTACGATTTCGAGTATAATGACGAGCGTATACTTGTCGATTATCAAGGCTCCAAAACTTCTATTTATGGAAAGAATCCTAAGCATGACGGCAGCAATGTAATTTATTATGCTCCTAGTGAGGCTCAGGCTGGTACTCCGGGCAGTGGAACTGGTCTTGATTTATCTAAGCTGTTCTTCCAATATGATGACAAGATGGCTGTTATCGAAGAGCTGCGTAAGATTGTGGACAGCGTTAAGCCTGGTACAGCTGCTGGAGATGCCTTCTTAAAGAGTGCTATCTACTTGCATTATGATAGCGCTAATAGGCAGCATTGCAATGCCTTACTGCTGCACTTAGATAATTATTTCTACGTCTATGGTCAGCGTAAGAGTGCTGAGGATTTGAGCAGGAAGCTGTTGGATGAAAAAACCAGTCTTCTCTTTGCTAATTATTATCAGCCCAAGCTATTTGACTATAACAGAGTTGAATTAGTTGTGGATAAATCCAAGACTGTAAGCTCCCTTTCTCAGGAGGAAGCAGAGGCGGAGGATTATTTGCAGCTGAATAGCTTAGAGGATAGACTAGAGTTAAACTAAGAGGTGCTAAAAATGCGTCATTTTTCTAAAGGCTTGATGGCCGCTGTGTTGATTAATTCTTTAATGGTGACGGGAGCTGCTTATGCGGCTCCCACATCACCCCTGCCAACAATAACAGATAAGGTTCGCAATAGTGCTGCTCGTGATTTGCAGCGCACTCGTGAGGAGCTGGAGCAATATCGCAGGAACAGGCAGATTGCGGAGGGGCGTGAGCAATCGAAGGTTAAGTCAGAGACTCCAGAAGGACAAAAGGCACCTGAGACAGCTAATACCTTCCATGTAACCAAAATTGTCACCAGTGCCTCCAAGGTGCTGACAGAGACGGATATTGCCTCGGTTTTGGATAAGTATGCAAATACAGAAATGACCGTCAAGGGGCTTTTTGGTGCTGTCAAGGAGCTAAACGCTCTATATGTGGCTAAGGGCTATGCTAATTGTAAGGCCATCTTAGAGCAGCAGGTTATTAAGGGCGGCGTTGTAAAAATAACCCTGGTGGAAGCTGTAACTAGTGAGGCCAAGGTAGAAAACAACCGCTACACCAAAGCTAACTACATCAAAAAACGCATTCATTTAGCACAGGGCGAGGTAGCAAATATCAATACCTTGAATAAGGATTTGCTGCGCTTCAATGGCACTAATGATGTGCAGCTGCGTGTAGTAATGCAGCCAGGCAGTGAGCTAGGCACGACAGAGTATGTTATTCAGGCCTATGAGCCCCAGCAGTATGTAACTAGCGTGTTCTTTGACAATGCAGGCAGCTATAGCAGCGGTATTTATCGCATGGGCAGCTTCTTTACTGTAAAAAGCCTGAGCGGTGAAAGAGATGCTTTAACCTTGGGTGTGATTCACAGCAAGGGAACAGATGCCTTTGCTGCTACCTATAATCATCAGGTAGGCAGAAGTGGAACGAAGCTGAATTTGAGCTATAATACTAATAGTGTAGAGGTTATCGACGGCGAAGGTGCAGACCTTATTGATGGTCATGCTTATTCCTACAGTATGGGTTTGGTGCAGCCCTGGGTAATTACGGATAAAATTCGTAGTGAAGTTAGCCTGGAATACAATCATCAAAACTCTAAAACTGATTTTATGCAAACCACTCGCTTGGCAGACGATACTATTGACGAAGGTACGCTTTCCTTCTCCATGATCAATTATGGTAATAGCCATTTGTTTTATCAAAGACATGGTTATGTGCAGGGCTATAGCGAAAATGATATGTATCTTAGTAAAGAGAGTGTTAACTTCGGCTTCTATAAATTCAATGGTATTTACCAAAAGGCTTACAAGCACGGACAAATGCTCAGCGGTCGTCTGGATGCGCAATGGGCTGGTGGCACTATTATGCCCAGCTCTCGACAATTCTATCTTGGCGGTATGAACAGTGTGCGTGGTTATAAGGAAAGCATCGTTTCTGGTGACAGTGGCTACAACCTGAGCTTAGAATATCAGGTGCCCTTACAGGATAAGAAAACTCATGCCTTTGTTTTCTATGATTACGGCAGCGTACATGGTGAAAGTGCTTATGATAACCATGTTCTGGCAAGCCTAGGCTTTGGCTTCAAGTCTAATCCGACAAAGCATATCAATGCTAGTCTCGCCTTTGGCTTCCCACTCATGAAAAAGGTTAATGTAGAAGAAATAAGCAAGGCAAGAATCCATTTCATGCTTGCAGGACAGTTCTAATAAGCTGTCAAGGCTTATTAGTCACAGGCTAATAAATGTTTTAATGATATTTGTTTTTAGGAGCATACAAGAATTTAATCAGCTTATATATAATTAAACAAAAAACAGCTGATGAATTTTGTATACATTGCAAAAAGCTCTTGCATTTTGTAAGCAATGTAGTATAATGTTGAACATAAGTTAATAATACGTGGACGAAGCGTACAGGAGAAGTCACAAGACTACCGAAGGATTAAAGATCTCAGGTGCAGCTCAGCTGTAGGGACTGTATGTGGACACAGCTCTGGAGAGCTCCTTAAGTGGACGCCGAAGGTGAAAGGGCTCATGCCCCAATCTCTCAGGCAAAAGGACAGAGAAGCATCTATATCTAATGCTCGCATTAGCATAAGTGCTCCATTGTAGCGACTCTAGGGCAATAACCCTGGAGTTTTTTTATTGACTTAAAACTTTATTGACAAAGAAGGAGTACTTATTATGAGAAGAAAATTATTTGTTACCGCTGCTGCTTTAGCTTGTGCCGCTGCTCTTGTAACCGCTGGTTGTGGTGGAGAAAAAAAGGCTGATAATATTGTAAAGATTGGTGTCGTATCTGAAATGACTGGTGGCAGTGCAACCTATGGCAACTCTGTTGTTAATGGTATGAAGCTGGCGCAAAAAGAAATTAATGCTGCTGGCGGTATTTTAGGTAAAAAGGTTGAATTAGTTGTAGCCGACTCTAAATCTGAGCCTGCTGAGGCAGCTAATGCAATGTCTAAATTAGTAAACCAAGATAAGGTGCCTCTGGTATCCGGTCTGTTCAGCTCCTCTAGTGCTATTGCTGCCTGCAATATTTCTGAGGCTTCCAAAATTCCCTATTTAGCAATTGGCGCTACCAATCCTGCTGTAACCGTGGGCAAGGATGGCAAAACCAAACCCAACACCTTCCGTATGTGCTTCATTGACCCCTTCCAAGGCACTGTAGGCGCTAACTTCGTTTTGAATGAATTAAAAGCTAAAAAGGCTGCTATCTACATTGATAACAGCTCCGATTATTCCAAGGGTCTGTGCGCTTTCTTTGAAGAAAACTTCGTTAAAGGCGGCGGTCAGGTTGTAGCAAAAGAGGCTTATCTACAAAAGGATACCGACTTTAAGGCTGTTTTAACCAAGATTAAAGCTACGAACCCAGAAATCATTTATGTTCCTGGCTATTATGAAGAGGTTGGCAAGATTGTTAAGCAAGCTCGTGAATTAGGCATTAAGGCTGCGTTTGTTGGCGGCGATGGCTGGGATTCCCCGAAAATGCAAGAGATTGCTGGCAATGAAGCTCTGAACAATACTTATTTTACCAATCACTATTCTGCTGATGCTGATACTCCGGAATCTAAGGCCTTTGTTGCTGCTTACGAAAAAGAATATAAGCAACGCCCAGATGCTTGCGGCGTGTTAGGCTACGATGGCATGAAGCTGATGGCTGATGCTATTAAACGCGCTGGCGCTGTTGATAGTGCTAAGATTTCTAAGGCTTTAGCTGAAACCAAGAACTTTAAGGCTGTTACTGGTCAAACCTCTCTGAACGAGAAGCATGACGCTGTTAAGAGTGCTGTTATCATTGAGTTTAAGGATGGCAAGCAAATCTTCCGCGCTACTGTAAAGCCCTGATTTGGTTTATACATTACTCTTTTCTTTCTCTCTTTTTACTTCCAAAACAAAAGGGAGGTCGCTGTTAGCTCGGCGGCCTCTCTTTTGTTTTAGGTGCTATGTAGTTGTATATGATAGGCTTAAAAAAAGAAAAGCCCCCACACTAGGTGAGGGCTGAGCATTATTCTTCAACGGGAAGCTCGGAAGTACAATGTGGGCAACGAGTTGCATCATCGGCAATCTCGGATTTACAGAAGGGACATTTGCGTTTGGGGGGAGCTGGTGGCTCCTCTGCCTTCAGCTTGTTGATTTGGCGAATCATCATAAACACAATGAAGGCCAAAATAACAAAGTCCATAACAGTATTGATAAAGCTGCCATAAGCTAAAACAGGAGCACCTGCCTTTTTAGCCAGCTCCAGGCTAGCATATTCCTTGCCGTTTAAGCTGACGAACAGGTCTTTAAAATCTATCTTGCCCAAAGCCATACCAATGGGGGGCATAATGATATCATTTACAGCGCTAGTAACGATTTTGCCGAAGGCACCACCGATGATAACGCCAACTGCCATGTCCATTACATTGCCACGAACAGCAAACTTTTTGAAATCTTCCATAAAAGACATATTTTTTCCTCCTGTAGTGTATTCTCTCGAACCTAGAGAGTCGGGGGACTTCAATAAATTGCTTAAAGAATTTAACCTTGAGTTACGATACGAATGTTAGTAACACCAAAGGCTTTTACCAATTCTGGCATAATCTCACGGGAGATATTAGTGCGGTGCAGCTCG
>JAEDNJ010000104.1 GCA_016302525.1 Phascolarctobacterium sp.
CCCTCGGCGTTTAAGCCATAATAATCAAAAACCTCTTGCGACTTCCCGGTAATGACAGGGCTATCTGGCAAGGCAAGACAGCAAACAGGTAAGGGCTTACTAGCGCAAAGCTCCTGACATACCATCGAACTAAGACCACCAAGAGCAACATGCTCTTCAATAGTTATGACAGCCTTACATTTAGCAGCAATACGCGCGACAGCTTTTTTGTCCAAAGGCTTAAGACAATACATATCAACAACCTCTGCACTTATACCTTCTGCCTGCAGCAGACTTCCTGCTGCCTTAGCTGCCTGCACCATTTCACCACAGGCCACTATAGCAATGTCACTGCCCTCCTGTAAAACCGTGGCCTCATCCATAACAAAGGGCACCTCAGCCTCCTCATAGACATCAGCAACAGGATTGCGCCCCACTCTTATATAAGCAGGCTCACTGTCCAGCAATAGAGCTTCACACAACTTTCTTGTCTGTAGCCTATCGCTGGGTATATACACTCTCATTCCGGGAATAGAGCTAATAACAGCAATATCATTATTAGAATGATGTGTCATGCCCAGAGCACCATAGCTTATGCCGCCACTAATTCCTAAGAGCTTAACATTAGTATGAGAATAAGCAACATCTACCTTTATCTGCTCCATGCTGCGCGTGCTTAAAAAGCTGGCAGGAGAAACTGCATAAGCCTTTTTACCGCAGCTAGCCAGGCCTGCCGCAATCGTCACCTCCACAAACTGCTCAGGATAAGTATCTGCAAAGGCTGTCATCGAGCCACTGCCACGAGAATCACTGCAGAGGACGACAATGTCCTTATCTTGGGCAGCAGCCTGCATAAGCACCTCACACACAATCTGCTTATTTGCTTCACTCATTGCTTTCACCTGCCTTCAATTCAGCCTGCATGACTTTCATCTGCTCTTGTGTCGGCACCTTGTGATGCCAGGTAACCTTATTTTCAATAGACGGACAGCCCTTACCCTTGACAGTATGAGCAATAAGCATAACTGGTCCAGCTGTATAGGCCACAGCCTCATCTAGGGCCGCACAAAGATGCTGCATATCATTGCCATCAGCAACATCCAGCACATACCAGCCAAAGGCACGAAAACGCTCGCCAACATCACCGTGAGCCATAACCTGCTCCGTCGTACCACTAATCTGCAGCCCATTACGGTCTACAATAGCAATGAGATTATTCAGCTTATAGTGGCTTGCCGCCATAGCAGCCTCCCAGACAGAGCCCTCCGCCAGCTCGCCATCACCCATGAGCACATAGGTTTTATAGCTGCGCTTATCCATCCTTGCAGCCAAGGCCATGCCTACTCCTAGGGCCAAGCCATGCCCTAAAGAGCCACTGTTCATCTCTATACCGTTAATTTTATTATTGGGATGGCCAATGTAAGGAGAAGCAAATTGCGCATAGCTAGCTAGGTCCTCCTTAGGAATAAAGCCTAAATCTGCCAAAATACAGTATAAAGCCTCTACACAATGACCCTTGCTTTGCACATAACGGTCTCTATCCGGATCAGCAGCATTTTGCGGCGAGCAATTTAGATATTTATAGTACAGAGCTACGAGCACATCAATCTCACTCAGGTCACCACCGATATGACCTGCTCCCGCCCTATAAATGAGCTCCACCACCTGCTGGCGAATTTGTCTAGCTTTTTCCTCTAGGTACATTTTATTCTTCCTTATCGATTACAGCTTCATCAATGAGCCAAGCCTTTTCATCAGCAAAGCTTACATAAACCTCTCCGGACAGGAGCCTTTTCCCTGGATCAAAAACATCCACAATCCACTCCTTAGCCTGACTATCATTAACAAAGTAACGCACCTTTTCGCCTAGGAACATCTTATTGGTTATGGTGCCCTTAATATTAACCTTGCTCTCTACCGGGGTAGTTGTCAGGCCGGCACTCTCCGGACGAATACTCAGGCAATAGCCCTGCCCCTTATCCGTTTCCTTATAAACCTTAACCAAGGTATCACCATAAGCGACAGTCTTGGCAGCCGTACCATTAACCTGAATCAAATTCGTCGTACCAATAAAATCAGCGACAAAGGTTGTCTTCGGTTGGAAATATATTTCCATGGGGTTGCCAATTTGATGGATTACGCCCTTACGCATAACAACGATTAAATCAGACATAGACAGAGCCTCAGCCTGGTCATGGGTAACATAAATCGTGGACAGGCCCATTTTTTGTTGAATTTGGCGTAGCTCTACACGCACGGTTTCACGCAGCTTCGCATCCAGGTTAGACAAGGGCTCGTCTAAGAGTAGCACCTCTGGGTTCATAACCAGAGCACGGGCTACAGCCACACGCTGTTGCTGGCCGCCAGACATTTGGTTAGGATAACGCCCTTCCATGCCCTTAAGCTGCATGAGCTCCAAAGCTTCTGTAACGCGTCTTTTAATCTCGTCCTTAGCAACGCCCTTCACATTCAGGCCATAGGCAACATTTTCATACACCGACATATGGGGGAACAGAGCATATTCCTGGAATACCATGGCGGTATTACGAGCATAGGGGGGCAGCTTTTCAATGCGGTTGCCGTTCAAAAGAATTTCGCCCTCGTCAGGCTCATAGAAGCCTGCTACCATACGCAAAAGAGTTGTTTTGCCACAACCAGAGGGTCCCAAAAAGGTTACGAAGGCCCCCTTGGGAATATCCATATTAACATCAAAAATAACCTGATTGCTGCCAAAATATTTGTTGATACCCTTCATCTGCAATACTAATTCAGACATTTTGTTTCTCCTTTTCTCTTATAAATCGAAAATATTAATCTTGTCACGCAGCACCAGCTTCACAATACCAAAGGTAACGAAGATAGTCAGCATCATGCCACAGGCCGTAGCACTTGCAGTTGCCAAAAAGCCGTGGTCAGACAAGCTCATAATGTTTACAGATGCCAGATTCCATTCAGGAGAAACCAAGAAGATTACCGTGCTCAGGGTATTCATAGATTTCATGAAGGAATAAACAAAGCTTACAGAAAGAGAATTTTTCAGCATAGGCACAACAATTTTCTTAAAGGTAGTAAAGCTGTTTGCACCTAAATTGGTAGAAGCCTGCTCCAGCGATTTATCTATCTGCTTTAAGCCAGCCACAGCCTGACGATAGCCTACAGGCATTTGCCGCAGCACCATACCTAGAATAATAATCCACAGCGTACCAGTTAAGGTTAATGGACCATCGTTAAAGGCTAAAATCAGGGATAAACCGATAAAGGTACCAGGTAGAGAAACAGGCAGCATTGCTAAAAAGTCCATAGCAACACGACCGGGAAATTGCTTACGAATAGTAAGGAAGGCTAAGGCAATGCCGAACAATGTCGTAATAGCAGCTGTGCTCATGGAAGCTACCCAGGAGTTGTGCATTACTGTAGATTGCATTACCCCCTCAATAAAGTGGTCCATCGTAAAGGCCCAATCATAGCCGAAGGTCTTCGTAAAGGCAAACAGGAAGACAACGGTTATAATGAGCAGGATAGCCGTGCACATAAAGCAGCAGAAGGCAAAGAGAGCCCATTTAGCCACAGGACCACAGGTAACACGAATCAGGCCTGCTACTGGCTTACCAGTAACAGTAACATAGGAGGTTTTCTCAAGATAATATCTTTGCACAAAGAAAACCAGCACTGTAGGAATAACTAGAAAAACAGAGAGGGTTGCACCCATGGGCAAATCCCAGGCACCTACAACCTGTGTATAGGCCTCTGTTGCCAACACATGATAGTTGGCGCCTACCAGCATAGGGTTACCAAAATCTGCTAAGGTATTTATGCCTACCAAAAGAAAGGCACTGGCTAAACCAGGTGTAGCTAATCGCAGCGTAACCGTGCTGAAAAGATACCAGCCACGAGCGCCCAGGTTTTGCGCAGCCAGCTCAAGATTAGGACTAATAGCCTTGAGGACACCCGAAATAGTAATATAAGCCAAAGGGAAGAAGGCAATAGTCTGAACTACCCACAGGCCAAAGGCGCCGTACAAATCTGTTTTTAAATGTAAAAGATTCCAGGTAATAAAGCCACGGCGACCAAAAAGCATAATAAACGCCAGACCAGATACTACAGAAGGAGCCATTGTAGGCAGCAGGGCCACAACCTGAAAGAAGCGCTTACAAGGCATATCCGTATAGTTAATTGCATAGGCAAAAATAAAGCCAAAAATAATGGCTGTCGTTGTTGCCAACAAGGAAGAAAACATCGTATTACAGAACGCTTCTATAAATTCCTTGCCAGTAATGGCACGGGTCCAGTCGGCAGCACTAGGTACTAGCAATATTTTTATAAAGGGATAAATAATAAATACACCGAACAAAGCAAATACGACCAGGATACTTGCTAAAAGCGGTGGTTCACGCAACAAAAGCTTTAATTCTGTTTGCCAGCCAGTCTGTTCGTGGCCAGTATTTTTTTCCTTCATGACAACACCCCAAATTTGTTAATCAAGATACAAAAGGCTTGCCTAGAGTAAGCCTTTTGGTTGTTTTTTAACAGGTTAACACTACTTAAAACTATACCCTCGCAGCAAGGGCGAGGGTATAGTCTCTAGCTAAAATTAGTTAGCAAAGAATTTATCAGTCATTTGTTTCTTCATAGAACCAGCTTTAGCAAAGTCATATTTAGTAAACAGCGGTAATTCTTTCAGCGGTTTTTGACCTGCGGGAGCAGCAACTTCCGGATTGCATGCGATAGCATTAGTAGTCTTGGAGATGATTTCTCCAGCTTCCTTAGTCATGCAGAAGTCGATAAATGCCTTAGCAACCTCGTCATTAGCCTTATTCTTCATTTTGGAAACAGGAACTACACTCCAACCAGCATTTTTATAAATAGTGGAATGAATCTTTTGGCCCTTGTTGGAAACCAGAGTTTGGTCAGCAACAAAGTTTACAGTGATCAGGAATTCGCCAGCGCCACATTTTACGCCCGGAGTGAAGCCAGACGGAGTAAATTGAGCAACCTGTGCTTTGAATTTCTTCATGTAATCCCAGCCCTTTTCTTCGCCCATAGATTGAACTACAGAGCTCAGGAAGGTAAAGCCAGTACCAGATTTACGCGGGTCAGGAGTAATAATTTCGCCCTTGAAGGCAGGATTCAGCAGGTCTTCTAATTGCTCAGGAGCCTTGATGCCTTTAGGTTTGAATTCCTTTTCATAGCGGGCTTCATTATAGCCAATGGACAGAGTTTCCAGATACAGGCCATACCAGAAGCCATCTTTATCTTGGTAATCAGCAGGAATTAATTTAGCATTAGGAGATTTGTAAGCCTCTGTAATACCATCTTGCTTCATTTTAGCATGGCCATCAGAGGTGCCACCCAGCCAAACGTCAGCCTTCGGAGCAGCTTTTTCTGCAGTCATACGGGCAATAGCCTCACCAGTCGGCAGACGAATAAAGCTTACATCAGCGCCTGTTTTCTTTTTGAACAGCTCAGCCAGGCCTTTAGCAGTATCTTCGTGGAAGGAAACATACATAACTAATTTTTTGCCCTTTAAGCTTTGTGCACCGTCTTTTTTCGGAGCATCAGCCTTTTTGTCACCACCGCCGCAGCCAGCAGCAACTAACATCATACCAGCCATAGCAGCAGCCAAGAATGCTTTAGTTTTCATAATAAAATCCCCTTTTCTCTTTAAATCCGTCTAATACAACGGTCCAATATGGATAACCTAAGTTTATCACAAAAATGTAACATTAGCAACTAATAGGCTATAATTTTTAGGCCAAAAATTGCTAAAAATTACACCTTATTTCTTCTTCGCTTCCTTTTCCAGCAGCCTGTGATACTCCACCCACTGCTC
>JAEDNJ010000105.1 GCA_016302525.1 Phascolarctobacterium sp.
AAAAAGCCAATATACAATGAAATCTTAAAAACCGCCAAAGTCAACATTAATGAAGTCTCAACGACCAACATAGGCAATAAAGCCATTGAAATAATCTTAACAACTAACAAAGTCAGTAAGACTAATACAAATAAGTAGTGACAACAAACAAAGTCAAGAAAACCAATTCGAATAAGTCTTGACAACAAGCCAAAGCACTAAAATCAATTAAAAAATGTCTTATCGACCAACAATAAATAAGCCATGTACCGATACAAAGCAGTACATGGCTTTTTGTTTGCGAAATTTTCTGTTCTGCCTGAATCAATCCTGAGCTGCCAGATATTGCAGGGCCAGAGCATAGCCAGCAAAGCCCAGACCACAGATTTGGCCTACGCAGCCAGCAACTGTAACACTCTTATGACGGAATTCCTCCCGTTGATGAATGTTGCTGATATGCACCTCGATAGCAGGCAAATTTACCGCCTTCAAAGCATCTAAAACTGCTACGCTATAATGAGTTAAGGCAGCAGGATTGATGACAATGCCATCATAAACACCATAAGCCTCCTGAATAGCAGTAACAATATCGCCCTCATAATTGCTTTGCAGACATTTAACCTGAATACCTAGGTGTTCTGCGGTAGCCTGAATATATTCCACCAAGCTGGCATAGTCCTGACGACCATAAATATTTTTTTCACGCACACCTAATAGGTTAATATTAGGTCCGTTTAAAACTAAAATCTTCTTCATTATAATCTACACCCTATGTATGCTTATTCTAAATTCTCGCGAATACGGTCCCAAATGCGTACTAATTGGTCGAAGGTATCCTCTGGCATACCATTGTTATCTACAATATAATCTGCATATTTTCTATAGAGCTCAATGCGCTCGGAGTATAGGTCAAAGACACGCTGCTTATCCTCGGCGAGCAGAGGACGAGAATCGCCAACAATGCTAGCCAAAACCTTTTCGGGTCTGCGGTCTATGAAAATAACAATACCGTTTTCACTCAGCATTTTCATGTTCAGCTCACTTAAAACAGCGCCACCGCCAGTTGCGATAACAACGCCATCCTTGTCAGACAGGAACTTTAAGGTACGAGTCTCCGCCTCACGGAAGGCAGCCTCACTCTCTGCAAAAAAGCTCTTAATGCTGCGTTTTTCCCTTTGCTCTAACACCTCATCCGCATCAAAAAACTCACGGTTGAGAGATTGCGCCAGCATTTTACCAAACATAGTCTTGCCACAGGCCGGCATGCCAATCAAAACGATATCCTTCATAATACACCCTCCAGTTCCTGCATAATGCTAACAATTAATTCACTACTATATTTTTGCTCCTGCCAAATTTCCTGAGCAGCCACAGCCTGAGCCACCAGCATAAAGAGGCCGTTAACAGCCTTTTTGCCAGCCCTCTCAGCCTGCTGTAAGAACAAGGTTTTTGCAGGATTATAAACTAAATCAACAGAGGCCGCAAAGCTTTTGCTCACCTCGTAGGGCACAGGCGAAGCCTCTACCCTGGGGTACATACCTACGGGCGTGCAGTTAACCAGCACATCACCCTGCAGTTCTTTGAGCGCCTCGTAAGCAATCACCTGACACCTAGGAGCAATTTCCAGAAAATGCTTATCCACCTCCTGGGGCTTGCGTGTCACCAAATAAAGCTCTCTGCACTGACCATCAGCGAGGACCTTCATGACAGCCCTAGCTGCACCACCACTGCCCAGCACCACGGCCACCTTTCCTTTGAGCTCGATAGCATTATATTCTAGCATACGCGCAAAGCCAAAATAGTCCGTATTATAGCCAAAAGCGCCCTCGTCCGTAAATTTAATCGTGTTTACAGCGCCAATCGCCCTAGCTTCCTCAGCAATGCCATCTAAAAGCGGCATTACATGGAGCTTATGCGGTATGGTAACATTGCTGCCCTTAAAGCCCTGGCGCAGCTCCGCCATTCTTTGCGGCAGAGCCTCCAGCTCGGTTTCCAGCAGCTCATAGCTTCCCTCTAGTCCCGTAGAGCGAAAAAACAACTGATGTATTTGAGGTGACAGGCTATGACCTAGCTTGCCGCCTAATAAACCATACTTAGCCTTTACCACAGCAAAACCCGCCTCCTTTTACCTGACATCCACAACAAGTTTTTGCTACTCCTTCTTTTCAAAAGCACAGTAGTTGCCTAAAACCTTGCAATAGGTGCAGGCTCCCTGAATTTCATTCATAACATCAATTACCAGCGGATCAGATAAATTGCCGCTTAAATCGATATAGAAGAAATACTCCCAGGATTTTCCTTCCATAGGACGAGATTCTAAATTCATCAGGTTAAGCCCCGTATGATAGAAGCTGGCCAGCATTTTATAGAGAGAGCCTGTCTCGTGCTTTAAGGCAACAATCAGGGTAATCTTGTTGGCATTGGGAATAACCTGACTAGTTTTGGTAATAATAACAAAGCGTGTATAGTTATTAGAATTATAGTTAATAGAAGAAGCCAGCACCTCTAAACCATACAGCTCAGCAGCCTTCTTGCTGGCAACAGCAGCAATGCTGGGATCCTGCTTTGCCGCCACCTCCTCGGCACTGCGAGAGGTATTGAAGAAGGGCACCTGCTCCATCTGGGGATAATCCTTAAAGAATTCCTTGCTTTGCTTAAAGCCTTGCGGATGCGAATAAACAGTACGAATGTCGCTGAGCTTAGCCCCCTTCAGACCCAATAAATTTTGCTCGATTTTCACCTGCTGTTCTCCCACAATGTAGCAGTCATATTTACGCAGCAAGTCATAAACCTCAGTAATGCCGCCCGTAGAAGAATTTTCAATAGGCAGCACAGCGTAATCCATCTCGCCCCTGGATACACTGCTAACAAGCTCTTCAAAAGTATTGTAATGATGGCGATTAAAGCTTTTATCCTTAAAAAAATCCTCTAAAGCCTGATGGGTAAAGGAGCCTGCAGGACCAAAGCAGCCAATTTCATAGGTTTTCGTAGCCACACCTTCAAGGGCAGCTCCCTCTAAGACACAGGCCTGATCAATAATGCTGCGCATGATGTTCTTCACAGCTACCTTGTAGCCAGGTCCCTCAACAAGATTGGCTACCTTCTCGATAACAACCTTCTCTCTTTGCACATCCTTAAGCGGCAGCCCCTTATATTTTTTATAGGCTGCCACATCCATAACCAGAGAAAGGCGTTTTTGCAGCACCTCCGCCAGCTGATGGTCACATTTATCTATTTCCTTACGAATTTGTTCTAAATCCAGCTCTTGCATCTAAATTCAACCTGCCTCCTTTGGCACAAAGCCTTGCTAATGGGAAACCAGCATTTTTTACCAGTCCTAATAAATGCTTTTGCTTAACGCTCCCACTTCTTGGCTTCGATTAGTAAATCCCACATCGTCCAGGCTGTTACTGCCTCAATAACAGGCACTGCTCTTTGCACAATGCAGGGGTCGTGCCTGCCCACAATGGTGAGGGTAGTATCCTGCTTTTCCTTGAGGCTCACAGTTCTTTGCTCTCGCGAAATTGAGGGAGTCGGCTTAATGCCCACTCTAAACAGCACGGGCATACCATTGGTAATACCTCCTGTAATACCGCCGTTGTGATTGGTATAGCCCACAACCCTGCCATCTACATAATGGAGCTCATCATTAGTCTCGGCACCAGTTTTCGCAGTAAGGGCAAAGCCATCGCCAAATTCCACAGCCTTGACTGCTGGAACAGAGAACAGCGCTTGACTTAGGCGGCTTTCTAAGCTGTCAAAATAGGGAGCGCCAATACCAGCAGGCATATGCTGTACGATGGTCTCAATAACACCGCCCACGCTGTTAAGCTCAGCCTTGGCAGCAACAATTCTCTCCTGCATTTTTTGCCCTATTACATCATCAGCTACTGGGAAGCTCTTAGCGGCAATGTCCGCTAGCAGGTCATCCGCCACCCCCATGGGGCTAAAGCCAGCCTCCTGTAAATCGGCAATGCTAAGAATATGCGCGCCAATGACGATACCATATTGAGCAAGAGCCTGCTTAGCAATGGCCCCGGCAAATACTAAAGGTGCCGTCAGGCGGCCAGAGAATTGTCCGCCTCCGCGGTAATCATTAAAGCCCTGATAACGCACATAGCCAGCATAATCTGCGTGACCGGGACGCATTTTATCTGCTAAAATGCTGTAATCCTTGGAGTGCTGGTCACTATTTTTAATCACAGCACATAAGGGTGTGCCTGTAGTGTAGCCGTTAAAGAAGCCGCTTTGAATTTCAAAGGCGTCTGTTTCCTTACGAGCCGTAGACAGGATATTCTTGCCGGGAGCTCTGCGCCCCATTTCCAGAGTAATTTTCTCTAAATCTAAAGCGAGCCCTGGCGGCAATCCATCCAGCAAAATGCCTATGGACTTGCCATGCGATTCGCCGTAGATACCTAATTTAATGTTTAAGCCACAAAATCCACTCATCCTATTGCCTCGATTCTGCCACCCACGGCTACAAAGTCCTTCCAGAAGTTAGGATAAGATTTTTGCACACTTTCTGTGCCCTCCAACACCACCGGCTCACGACAAGCGCTGGCAGCAATAGCAACGCTCATTGCAATACGATGGTCATTCCAGGCTTCTACCAAAGCATCCCCTGCTAAGCCCTCGGGCTTGCCATGAATTACAAGTCCCTCCGGTAGTTCTTCAATGTCAGCGCCCATCTTATTCAGCTCCGTGGTAATCGCAGCCAGGCGGTCACATTCCTTAATCCGCAGACGACCTGCATTGATAATTTCGGTCGTGCCAGCACTAGTAGCTGCCAAAACCGTCAGAATGGGAATAATATCCGGGCAGTTCGTCGCGTCAATAACAGTTTTTGTTGTAGCCGCATGACAGGCTTTGACAGTATGCTCTGTTCTTTCTAGCTTTGCGCCCATGCGCTCCATAATTTCTACAATCGCCTTATCGCCCTGCAGCGAGGAAAAATCTACGCCCGTGCAGTTGATTGCTTCGCCAACACTGCCGCCCACCAGCCAAAAGGCTGCCTGCGACCAATCCGCTTCGACCACACTGTCTAAGGCAGTGTATTTTTGCTTCCCCTTAATCCTATATTCACGATGAGCCCCGCCCACATTGTCAATAACAATGCCATATTTTTTCAGGCAGCTCAGGGTCATGTCTACATAGGAGGCAGACTCCAAGGGAGAAGTAATTTTAATAACAGAATCACCCTCCAAAAGCGGCAGAGCAAAAAGCAGGCCGCTCACATACTGGCTGCTTACATTGCCCGGCAGCTTATAGGTGCCAGCCTTGAGCACACCGTTAACTGTCAAGGGCAGCTCACCTTCATTATTGCTATATGCCAGCTGCTGCTCAGCAAAAATATCATAATAAGCCTGCAAAGGACGGCTTACCAGCTTCCCATGCCCCTCTAAGGTAAAGGGCTCGCCTAAGGTCGCCGCTAAAGGAATAAAAAAGCGCAGTGTAGAGCCAGACTCACCGCAGTCTGCGCCAGCCTCCTTCGCGTAAAGCTTGCCTGTGCCCGTAATCATCAGGGCCTTTCTTTCGGGGAAGCGGCTAGCAATTTCCACTACCACTACGCCCATAGCTCTAAGGCAGCGAATAGTTGCTTCAATGTCCTTAGACATACTAATATTATCGACAATGCTGCGACCATTAGCCAGACCAGCACAAATTATCTCCCTATGCCCCATGCTCTTAGAGGAGGGCACATGCACCTCACCCTGCAATTTATGGGGAAATATACAAACCTTCTCCATTATCCCAAATACTCCGGCACCTCTTGCCAAGCTAATTTTTTCAGCACGGCCCTACCAATTTCTTC
>JAEDNJ010000106.1 GCA_016302525.1 Phascolarctobacterium sp.
ATGAGGCTATGGACTTGGCTGTGCGCTATCAGGTATTGCTCGTGCCGACAGTAAAGATTTTCAAAAATGGCGAGGCCGTGGGTCGTATCGTCAACCCACCCACCAAGGCCAGCATTGAAGCCCTCATTGCCAGTAAAACCCAAAAGCAAAGGGTTGCTGACGAGACTGTTTATGATACCATTATCATTGGCGGCGGTCCTGGCGGCTACGCGGCAGCCCTCTATTGCACCCGTGCCGGCCTCAACACCCTCGTACTGGAGAAGGTGTCGGCTGGCGGTCAGATGGCGCAAAGCACGGCTATTGACAACTATCCCGGCTTCCCTGAGGGCATTGACGGCTTTGAGCTGGGACAAAAAATGCAGGAGCAGGCAGAACGCTTTGGGGCTAAAACCGAGCTGATGGAGGTTCAGAGCGTTGAGCTAAGCGGTCCGATCAAGATTATCAATACAGATGCTGGCGAGCTGAAGGCACGCAGTGTCATTGTTGCTACAGGCGCTAATCCCCGTCGTCTGGGACATCCGCGTGAGGAGGAGCTCATTGGCAGAGGCGTACATTACTGTGCTGCCTGTGATGGTATGTTCTACAAGGGCAAGACTGCCGTTGTCGTAGGTGGTGGCAACACGGCCATTGCCGATACCCTGCTTTTAGCAAGAGTTTGCGAAAAGGTCATTGTAGTGCACCGTCGTGACACCTTAAGAGGCGAAAAGATTTATCAAAAGACCCTCTTTAATACGCCTAACATTGAATTTGTCTGGGATTCTGCGGTAGAGGATATTCTCGGTGAAGATAAAGTTAGCAGTATTGTTGTGAAGAACCTCAAAACTGGCGCTAAAACAAACATTGACTGTCAGGCTGTCTTTGTCAGCATAGGTCGTATTCCTGCTGCCGACATTTTCTACGGCATTTTAGACAGGGATGAGGCTGGTTACATTAAGGCTGATGAAAGCACGCGCACAAATCTGCCCGGTGTCTTTGCTGTAGGTGATGTGCGGACCAAGGCTCTGCGACAGGTGGTAACTGCTGTAGCAGATGGCGCAACCGCCTCTCATTATATCGAGGAATATTTAGCTGAGCAGGAGTAAGCATAGATGAAGATTATTATCTCCCCAGCCAAAAAGATGCGTACAGATTTGGAGGCTGTGGCCCCCTGTGGTCTGCCTGTGTACCTCGAAGCAAGCAAAAGCATTTTAGCTACGTTAAGGGCCATGAGCTTTGCTGAGCTCCAAAAGCTGTGGGGTTGCAATGACGAGATAGCCGAGCTAAATTTCCAGCGTATTAAGAGCATGGAGCTGGAAGGGGCAGCTACTCCCGCCATCGAGGCCTATGAGGGTATTCAATATAAGTATATGGCGCCCAGTGTTTTTGCTAACGGAGAATTTGCCTATGTGCAACAGCATTTACGGATTCTTTCCGGCTTTTATGGCATTTTAAAGCCCCTGGATGCGGTTACGCCCTATCGGCTGGAAATGCAGGCTAAGCTTAAGGTGGATGGTGCAAAGCACCTCTACGACTTTTGGGGCAGACAGCTCTACGAGGAGCTTACCCGTGACGATAGCATAATTATTAATTTAGCCTCGAAGGAATATTCTGTTTGCATAGAAAAATATTTGCAGCCTAAGGATAGCCTTATCACCTGTGTTTTTGCCGAGCTCAGCAAGGGTAAGGTCGTGCAAAAGGGCACCTATGCGAAAATGGCGCGTGGTGAAATGGTGCGTTTTATGGCAGAGCGGGGCCTAACCGAGGTCGAGGACCTCAAAGCCTTTAACTACCTTAATTATCATTTTGCCGAGGAGCTTTCTAGCCCGGAGCAATTTGTCTTCCTCAGAGGGTAATTTTGCAAAAACTACTAGAAGAAAAGTATCTTCTATGTTATAATTATACAATAGCATCGTAAATTATACGATGCTATTCTTTTTCTACATTAATGAGAGGATTTATATGACTACAGCAAATACTTATTTCTGTAACTATAGTATAGGTGAAGCCCCCTATAGCGAGGTGGCTGCCGTATGTCGCCCCTTTGGCAAGCGTATCCTGCTTCTAGGCGGGCACAAGGCTCTTGCTGCCGGTGCAGAGCGCCTGCGACAGGCTCTGGCAGGCTCGGAGCTAGAAATCATTGGGCAAGAGCATTACGGCAAGGATTGCACCTTTGAACGTATCCACGAGCTGGCAGAGCTAGCCCAGAAGCTTAAGGCCGACATGATTTTTGGTATGGGCGGCGGCAGAGCGCTGGACACTGCCAAGGGAGCAGCCTGGGAGGCTAAGCTGCCTGTCTTTACCTTCCCGACCATTGCAGCAACCTGCGCTGCAACAACGGCCCTTTCTGTCGTTTATCGTGAGGACGGCAGCTTTGCCGGCTTCTATTACTTTGACAGACCTGCCAGACATTGCTTTATTGATGTCAGCATAATTGCCGCAGCGCCAGCAGAGTATCTACGCGCAGGCATGGGTGATACCATGGGCAAATACTTTGAATGTCACTTTGCCGCACGCAATGACAGCCTAGCTCATAGCTCTAATTTGGGCCGTTATATTAGCAATATGTGCTATTTCCCGATTGCTGAGCACGGTGCAGCAGCCCTAGCTGCTGCGAAGGAGCACCGCTATGCTGCCGAGCTGGAGGAGGCTGTCTTGGCTAATATTGTCAGCACCGGCATGGTTTCCCTGCTGGTACTAGACGATTACAACGGAGCCGTGGCTCACTCTGTTTACTACGGAATGTGCCTCTATCCCGGCTTTGAAGAGCATAATCTGCATGGTGATGTCGTAGCCTACGGCGTGCTCGTGCAGCTGGCAGTCGATAAGCAGCTCGCTAAGGCTAAAGAACTAAAGAGCCTGCTGCAAAGCATGGAAATTCGTACCACCTTAAAGGAAATGGGCGTAAGCACAAAGCGCGAGGAGCTGGAAACAGTCCTGCAGGACATTGTAACCGAGCCTGATATGCAGCATATCCCCTACAAGATTACGCCGGATATGATTTATGAGGCCATGCTGCAAATAGAAAATTTAGAAGGAGAGCAAGTATGCCAAAATTAAGCGATAGAGTACAAACCTTCACAGATAGTGTCATCCGTCGTATGACACGCATTAGTGATGAATATGATGCCATTAACTTATCTCAGGGCTTCCCTGATTTCCCGCCCCCGCGTCCCATGCTGGAGGCTTTGAGCAAAATCGCCTTTGAAGGTCCGCACCAATATTCTGTAACCTATGGTGCGCCGAACCTGCGCGAGGCTCTGGCTCGCAAGTGTGAAAAGGCCTTTAAGCGCCAAATCGACCCTGAAAACGAGGTTGTCGTAACCTGTGGCGGCACCGAGGCTATGATGAGCGTTGTCATGTCCGTCTGCAACCCCGGCGATAAGATGATGGTTTTCTCTCCCTTCTACGAAAACTATAGCGCGGATGCTATTCTTTCCGGAGCAGAGCCTATTTACATCCCGCTGGTGCCTCCTAGCTACGATTTTGATATTAACCTGATTGAGGAAGGCTTCAAGGCTGGCGCTAAGGCTATTATTATCTGCAATCCCTCTAACCCCTGCGGCAAGGTCTTCACCGAGGAAGAGCTGCTCGCTATTGGCAAGCTGGCTATTAAATACGACCGCTTTGTTATCACGGACGAGGTTTATGAGCACATGGTCTATGCGCCCAATCACCACACTACCATGGCGAGCCTGCCCGGTATGTGGGAGCGCACCATTACCTGCAACTCTCTTTCTAAAACCTATTCTGTGACCGGCTGGCGTTTAGGCTATGTTATCTGCCCCGCAGAAATCGCTGAATGCTGCAAGAAGGTGCACGACTTTTTAGCTCTTGCGGCAGCCTCTCCCCTGCAGGAAGCAGCTGTAGTAGGCCTTAACTTCCCCGCAAGCTATTACGAAGAGCTTTTGGCTACCTATACCGAAAAACGCAATTATTTCCTAGCTGGTCTGGACCGCATTGGCCTCAAGCACAATGTTCCCCAGGGCTCCTACTTCGTGATGATTGACATTAGCGACTTCTTAGAGCTGCCCCAGTTCAAAAACATCAGCGACCTGGAATTCTGCGAATGGATGATTAAAAACATTGGCGTTGCCGCTGTGCCCGGCTCCAGCTTCTTCCGCGAGCCTATCAACAACCTGATTCGTCTGCACTTTGCGCGCGAAAAGTCCACTCTAGACGAGGCCATCAACCGTCTGGCTAAGCTCACTGCTTTGTTGAAATGAGGTAGTTACTATGCAAGAATCCCATGTTAAGCTTCGCAACCTGCTTATTTTTATTCTGGGCTCTGCCTTTGGTGCCTTTATGTTCCTGGTGCCCATCCCACAGGGCAAGGCCTTCACTACGGTGCTGGACTATTTAGTTAAGGGGCTCAAGGGTGTTTTTGGCCCCAGCCTGTCCTACATCCTTTTGGCTGTCGTAACGCTGGCTGCCGTTTTATCGCTGTATAACACCTTCTGCAAGCCGGAATGGCTACAAAAGAATGATCTGCTGCGCAAAAACTTCTCCAGCTCTCCCTTTTATCTCGTTTCTAAGGTGCTGGGTGCGATTATGGCCTGGTTCATTGTCTTTAAGGCTGGCCCGCAATGGCTCATTAGCGAGGATACCGGTGCTTCCATGATTGGCCTTTGCAATACCCTCTTATGTATTGTTACTGCCTTTAGCTTCTTTCTGCCCTTCCTGACGGACTGCGGCATTATGGAGTTTTTAGGCGTTATCATGCGCCCCGTGGTAAATCCTCTCTTTAAAGTGCCTGGCCGTGCCTCTGTTGACCTGATTGCCTCCTGGTTCGGCGCTTCTAATGCAGCTGTAATCCTGACCCGTGAGCAATACATGAAGGGTATGTACACCGCGCGTGAGGCTGGTTATATTATGACCAACTTCTCTGTCGTTTCTATTCCCTTCTGTCTTTTGATTGCTAATGTCATCAAGATTCCTCAGCTCTTCCCAGCCTTCTACCTGTGCATTTGCGTGGTTGGTGTAATTCTGGCCTTCATCATTGCCCGTATTCCGCCCATCACCCTGCTGCCGAACACCTATCGTGCTGCAGTAGGCAAGAATGTCCATGAGGATGTGCCCGCAGAAATGAGCCTCTTTAGCTATGCAGTCGAGAACGCCTGCCGCAGAGCCAGCACCTTTACGCTGGGCAATGTGCTGCGTAACGGCTTTGAAATCGTTTTTGGCATGTTCTTCGACCTGATTCCTATTGTTGTCTCCTGGGGCGTTGTAGCGCTTTGCATTGCTACCTATACCCCTGTTTTCGACTGGATTTCTTATCCCATGGGCCTGTATCTGCAGCTTTTGGGCGTAGAGGAAGCCTTTAAGGCCGCTCCTGCTACCCTCATTGGCTTCACGGATATGTTTATTCCTGCTCTGCTTTTGGGCGGTGTAACTGCTGTAAAAACGAAGTTTATCGTCGGCGTGCTCTCCCTCATCCAAATCATCTATATGACCGAGGTTGGCGCCATTGTTATCAAGAGCGAGGTGCCCTTGGGTTTTGGCGGGCTTTTGGCTATCTTCCTTGAAAGAACTATTATCGCTATCCCCTTAATCGTCGCCTTTGCTAATATCGTGCTGTAAAGACTTAGGGGCTGTAAGTTAAATGCTTTGCTAAAAAAACTAATCCCAGCCTGGAATACAAGATAAGCAGTAAGGGTATTCGCCTAGATATTTATGCTGAGG
>JAEDNJ010000107.1 GCA_016302525.1 Phascolarctobacterium sp.
ATAGATGAAGGTATTATTGATTGGTAGTGGCGGGCGTGAGCACGCTCTGGCTTGGAAGCTGGTGCAAAGTGAGCTGGTGGAAGAGCTGCTGGTTGCTCCTGGCAATCCTGGTATTGCTATGCTGCCAAAGACCTTGAATGTAGCTTTAGATGTGGATAACCATGAGGAGATTGTAGATTATGTTAAGGCCTGCGGCATTGGCCTGGTGGTAGTTGGTCCTGAAGCACCTTTGGTTGCCGGCTTAGCTGATGTGCTGCGTGCAAATAACATTCCTGTATTTGGTCCCAATAAGGCTGCTGCTGAATTGGAGGGCTCCAAGGCCTTCTCTAAGGAAATGATGGCTAAGTACAACATTCCTACAGCCTTCTACAAGATTTGTGAGGATGTTGAGACTGCCAAGGCTTATGTAGAAGAAAAGGGCGCTCCTATTGTTGTTAAGGCTGATGGTCTGGCGGCAGGTAAGGGCGTTGTAGTGGCTATGACCAAGGAAGAGGCTCTGGCTGCTATTGATGATATGATGGGCGACATGAAGTTTGGTGCTGCTGGCGCTCGTGTTGTAATTGAAGAATTTATGGATGGCGAAGAGGCTTCTCTCTTAGCCTTCACTGACGGTAAGACTGTTGTGCCCATGATTGCCTCCCAAGACCATAAGCGTGTGGGCGATGGTGACAAGGGCCCCAACACTGGCGGCATGGGCACCTATGCTCCTGCTCCCGTCTTAACTCCTGAGCTGCGCCAAAAGGCTTATGAAACTGTCTTAAAGCCGATGGTTGCTGCTATGGCTAAAGAGGGCAAAACCTATCAAGGCTGTCTCTATGCTGGTCTCATGGTTAAGGGTGACAGTGTTAAGGTTGTAGAGTTCAACTGCCGTTTTGGTGACCCTGAAACCCAGGTTGTGCTGCCCCTGTTAGATGCAGATTTAGCAGAGATTATGCTGGCCTGCGATAATGGCACCCTCGATAGGGTGACTATCAACTGGCATGACCGCGCTGCTGTGTGCGTTGTTGTGGCTTCTGAGGGCTATCCTGGCAGCTATGCTAAGGGCAAGGAAATTTCTGGTCTAGACGAGGCTCCGGAGAATACAGTTATCTTCCATGCTGGCACCAAAGAGGTGGACGGCAAGGTTGTAACTGCTGGTGGCCGTGTGCTGGGCGTGACTGGCTTTGCTGCTGATATCAGAGCAGCTAAGGACAAGGCCTATGAGGCAGTTGCCAAGGTAAAATTTGAAGGCGCTTTCTGCAGAAAAGATATTGCGTGGAGAGCTTTAAAGTAGTATAATACACAAAAATCTTGTGTGTTTATAAACGCTGGCACCTGGTGCTGACGGCGACGATGGCGTGCAGGGCTGCTGCACGTAGGAAACAATAATAAGTTGTGTTTAATTTTTTGTGTAAGGAGAAGAGAAAATTATGGCTTTTTATTATGATGAACCTGCTCATACTTTTAGTGAGTATCTGTTAGTACCTGGTTATTCCTCTGAAAAATGCATCCCTGCAAATGTTGATTTAAAAACTCCGCTGGTTAAATTCAAAAAGGGCGAAGAATCTGCTATTACCATGAATATCCCCATGGTTTCTGCAATTATGCAATCCGTTTCTGGCGAAAAGCTGGCTATTGCTCTGTCTAAAGAGGGCGGCGTTTCCTTTATCTATGGTTCTCAAACTATTGAAGATGAGGCTGCTATGGTTGCTCGCGTAAAGCAACATCGTGCAGGCTTCGTAAAATCTGATTCTAACATTAGCCCTGACAGCACTCTGGCTGACATCCTGGCTCTGAAAGAAAAAACTGGTCACTCCACTGTAGCAGTAACCTCTGACGGTACTGTTAACGGCAAGCTGGAAGGTCTTGTTACTAGCCGTGACTATCGTCCGAGCCGTATGTCTCGCGATACTCTGGTTAGAGATTTCATGACCCCGGTGGAAAAACTGGTTGTTGCTCCTAAGGATGTTACCCTGCAACAAGCTAATGACATTATCTGGGACAAAAAAGTTAATACCCTGCCTGTAATTGATGATGAAGGTCGTCTGATGTACATGGTATTCCGTAAGGACTATGTTGCTCATAAAGAATACCCCTTAGAGCTGCTGGACAGCCAAAAACGCCATATCGTTGGCGCTGGTATCAACACTCGCGACTATGCTGAGCGTGTTCCTGCTCTGGTAGCTGCTGGTGCAGACGTTCTCTGCATCGACTCCTCCGAGGGCTACAGCGCATGGCAAAAGATTACTCTGGCTTGGATTCGTGAGCACTATGGCGACTCCGTAAAGGTTGGCGCTGGTAACGTTGTTGACGGCGAAGGCTTCCGCTTCCTGGCAGAGGCTGGTGCTGACTTTATCAAGGTTGGTATCGGTGGCGGCTCCATTTGTATCACTCGTGAGCAAAAGGGTATCGGCCGTGGCCAAGCTACTGCTCTGATTGATGTTTGCCGTGCTCGTGACGAATACTACAAGGAAACCGGCGTTTACATTCCTGTATGCTCTGACGGCGGTATCGTATACGACTACCACATGACCCTGGCTCTGGCAATGGGCGCAGACTTCATGATGCTAGGCCGTTATTTCGCTCGCTTTGACGAAAGCCCGACCAACAAGGTTAACATTAACGGCACCTACATGAAGGAATACTGGGGCGAAGGCTCTGCTCGTGCTCGTAACTGGCAACGTTATGACATGGGTGGCGCAGCTAAGCTCTCCTTCGAGGAAGGCGTTGACTCCTATGTTCCGTATGCAGGCTCCTTAAAGGACAACGTAAACCTGAGCTTAAGCAAGGTTCGCTCCACCATGTGTAACTGCGGCGCTCTGAGCATTCCTGAGCTGCAAGCAAAGGCTAAGCTGACCCTGATTTCTGCAACCTCCTTAGTTGAGGGTGGCGCTCATGACGTTATGCTGAAGGACAACAGCGATTACCCGAAATAATAGGTAAGCTAAAATAGTACAGCTTAATATCTTATAAAATAAACACGGAAGGCGTTGGCCAGGCGAAGGGCTTGGCTGACACTGCTTCCGTGTTTTTTGTTATGTGATTTAACCAGTTGAAGGCTGACGGGTTTCTAAAAAACAAGGCAGAGTGCAAGAGTTAAACACAAGCTATTGCAGTGCGCATTGAAGTTTAGAGCAGATTTATACAAAAGGTATTTACGATATAGCTCTCAAGAACGTATAGATATTGAACAATTATAAAATCTGTAGCTTGCTTTTTTTCTCTAGAGTGTTATAATATGAACAATTAATCATTTGTTGCTGTATTATAATTACTTTTATGGAAAGAGGTTATGCGAGTGATAGTTATTCCCGTTGTATATTGGTCTGGCACTGGCAGTACCAAAAGGATGGCAGAGGCTGTGGTTGAAGAAATCAACGCTTCTGGTGCCTTTGCCAAGCTGCTGCGTGTTAATGAAACCTCTGCTGCTGAAATTGCTTCCTTTCAGCGTATTGCCTTGGGCTGTCCTGCTATGGGCGCAGAGGAATTAGAGAAGCTGGAATTTGAACCCTTTATGAGTGCTTTGGAGCCCTTTTTAGATAGCAAAAGGCTGGTGCTCTTTGGCTCCTATGGCTGGGGCGGCTCCTATATGGAGCAATGGGCAGCTAGAGTAGAGAACGCTGGGGCGCGCCTCATGGCTAAGCCTGTGCTGGCCTTAAATGAGCCCGATGAAGCTGCGTTGGCAGCCTGCAGAGAGCTGGCTAAGGCCTTACTAAAATAATTGATTTTTGGATGTGGTGCTAACAATTAGTGGCCACATCTTTTTTTTATAAAAAATACACTCCCAGGCTTGCCACAGGAAGGTTAGTCTGGGAGTGTATTTGTTTGGGGAAGGTGTAGATTATTTCTTGTTTTTCAGGCTGCTTTCAAAGTCTGCTTGATTCTTGGCGTTGACAATTTGAATGCCAGTATCGTTGTTTTTCAAAGCAACCTTTGTGCCAGCTGCCAGGGAAGCAGCAGTTGTAACTGCCTCATAGCCCATTTTATATTGGTTTTGTACAATAGATGCTGCTTTAAAATTAGCGTCCTTAATGAGGGCCGCGGTTGCAGGAGCATAGTCAAAGCCTACCAGAACAACATCCTTACGGTTAGCTTTTTGAATAGCTGTAGCAGCTGCAACAGTGGGATTGTTGTTTAGGGCAATGATACCACCCAGCTTGGCAGTTCTAAGGGCCAGCTCAGCATTCTTTTGTGCCATACCCTTGTCACCATAATCAATTAACAGAGCTTTGTCAAGCTGCCAGCTTTTGGGAGCTTTTTGATTCCAGTAGGAGCAAAAGCCGTCTAAACGGTCCACAATAGCAGAGCTGCTTTGGCTGGATTGTTGGATACGCACTACCAGCTCCTGATTTTCCTTAGCACCTGCTTCTTGAAGCAGTTTTAGCATTTCTTCGGCTGCCTTCATACCAGCAGCGGCATTATTAGTCATAAAGGAGGCATCATAATCCTTGCTGTAAAGGTCGGTATCAATGATGACTACAGGAATCCTTTTATCTTTAAGGGCTTTTACGGCAGGAGCCAAAAGACTGCTGTCCGTAGGAGCCATAATAACAGCGTCTATTTTCTTGCTGTCCAGCTCTTCCAGCATTGCTCTTTGGGTTTCCCAATCAGAGTCTCTAAGAGCCGCACCCATGTAAACATTAACATCAGCTGCAGCACTAGCCTGCTTTAAACCCTCCACAACCTCTTTCCAGTAGCTGTTGTTCAGGGTTTTAATAACTACATAGATGTTTTTACGACCTTCTTTAATGGAGCTAACAGGGGCAAAATCAGCACGGATGGGATTTAGCATAACCTTTTGAATAACTTTCGCCCCTTCAGTAGCAGCAGACTTTTGTTCTTGATTGCAGCCAGCTACATAAGCAGAAACACCAATAGCCACAAATAATGCTAAGATACGAGTAGAGATTTTCATAATACGCCTCCTAAATTGTTAAAGCTGTCTTAAAGTGCAGCAAAGAATAGTTGGGGATATTTTTTATAAGGGCATGACTCATTATCAATATATTTGAGCAATTGCTCATTCGTTAAACACATTATACTCCTTTACAAGAAATAGTCAAGAGCAAATATGAACAAATATACATACAAAATAAAGTAACACTTTCCGAACAAAAATATAAAAGGCGCCAGTATGTAATGTTCCTTACAGACTGTCGCCTTAATAGTTATTCTTGTTTTTAAGCTAGCCTGGACTTTTATTCCTCGTCATCTTTTAAAGGTCCGTAGCAACAAAGAATTGTACCCTTGGGAGCGCTAAGAGCAGGGCAGACATAAAGCACAATGCCGCTTTGCTCAGCATAGTAGGTGGTAATGGTTTCGCCAAAGACATCAGTAATTTCGCCGAGGATTTGTCCCTCCTCAACCCAATCACCGCTATGGATTTTGTGCATCCAGCAACCTGTTTCCAGGGATTCTAAATAAATAAGGTTATGTACATCACGAGGAATGTATTTACGAGGCTTAACTGGCAGAGAGAACATTTTTAGCTTGCGCAGAATGTTGCGGATATCATCCTTGTAGGCATCAATATCCTCTCTCAGACAAAGACCAGCACCACCACGCTCAATGAGAATAGAGGGAAGGCCAGTGCTGGCTGCATAATTGTAGGCACCACCAGTGGCCATAGAGCGCACCATA
>JAEDNJ010000108.1 GCA_016302525.1 Phascolarctobacterium sp.
GCATCACGGCACATATCCTCTAGGGTACGCTCTGCCTTCCAGCCTAAGAGCTCAGTTGCCTTTTCTGTACCAGCCCACACCTCAGGTAAATCACCTGCTCTACGAGGACCAATAACATAGGGAACCTTAATAGTATTGCTGCTTTCAAAGGCCTTGACAATCTCTAGCACGCTGTAGGGAGTGCCTGTACCCAGGTTAAAGATTTCTGTCCCCTTGTGGTCAGCGGCATATTCTACAGCCTTGAGATGACCAGCAGCTAAATCCATCACATGTATATAGTCCCTGCGGCAGGTGCCGTCAGGAGTAGGATAATCATCACCAAAAATAGTAAGCTGCTCTCTTCTGCCTACAGCCACCTGAGAAACATAGGGCATTAGGTTATTAGGAATACCCTGCGGGTCCTCACCTATGCGGCCAGAGGGATGAGCGCCAATAGGATTAAAGTAGCGCAGCAGCACCACAGAAAGCTCCTTATCGGCTACAGCAGCATCCTGCAAAATTTGCTCCATCATGGATTTTGTCCAGCCATAGGGATTAGAGCACTTGCCCCTTTCCATGGCCTCAACATAAGGGGGCTCGCTGGCAGCTTCACCATAAACAGTAGCAGAAGAAGAAAAGACAAAATTATGCACTCCCACCTCTGCCATGCACTCTAAGAGAGTTAAGGTGGTGTCAATATTATTTCTATAGTAAAGAATGGGCTTGGCTACGGACTCACCCACTGCCTTAAGGCCAGCAAAGTGAATTACGCAATCAATCTTATTGCTCTTAAAAATCTCTAAAAGCTTTGCCTTATCCTTAACATCGGCCTCATAGCTAACAATGGACTTGCCAGTAAGCTCCTCCACCCTTTTGATAGCCTCAGGACAGCTGTTGCAGTAATTGTCCACTACCACAACCTCATGCCCAGCCTCTAACAGAGCCACAGCCGTATGCGAACCAATATAGCCCGCTCCACCTGCTAACAGTATATTCATAGCATTACCTCTTTTTTATATTTATTAGGGGTGTTCAATTACTAATTCGTTAAACTCGCTGTAAACAATGCATAGCTAGTGTTGACAACGCTAGGCGCGTTTACATACTACTTTCTTTCCTAAACTCGCTGTAAACGATGCATAGCTAGGAAACACTAGCTAACGCAGCGACGGCGTACTTTTTAGTACGTCGAGCAAGTCTGCGACGTGTTGACAACGCTAGGCATGTTTACAGTAGAGTTTATTCTACGGTTACGGATTTAGCTAAATTCCTAGGCTTATCCACATCCAACCCGCGTGCTACAGAAATATAATATCCCATCAGCTGCAGAGGAATAACGGCCAGGCTAGCAGCAAAGTGCTCGTCTGTCTTAGGAATGTAAACGGTGAATTCTGCGGTATCCTCTACCTGATAATGACCATAGCTGGTTAAGCCCATGAGATAAGCGCCACGACTCTTAACCTCTACCATGTTGCTGACAGTCTTTTCAAAAAGAGCGTTTTGCGTGAGCACGCTAATAACGAGAGTGCCGTCTTCAATCAAGCTGATAGTGCCATGCTTGAGCTCACCAGCTGCATAAGCCTCGGAGTGAATGTAGCTAATTTCCTTCATCTTCAAGCTGCCTTCAAGGCAAACAGCGTAGTCAATACCACGGCCGATAAAGAAAACATCCTTCGCAGCGGCGAATTTTGCTGCGAACCATTGGATACGCTCCTTGTCGGTCAGGATACGCTCAATCTTTTCGGGCAGGGTTTGCAGCTCAGCAATGAGATTAATGCTTTGCTCAGCGGTAAGCTCACCACGAACAAGGCCAAATTGAATAGCCAGAAGATAGCAGGCAATGAGCTGCGTGCTATAAGCCTTGGTGGTAGCTACAGCGATTTCTGGACCTGCCAGAGTATAGAAAACATTATCTGCATCACGGGCAATAGAGCTGCCTACTACATTGACAATGCCCAGAGTTTTAATGCCGCGATTTTTAGCTTCACGCAGAGCAGCCAGACTGTCAGCAGTTTCGCCAGATTGAGAAACAACAATAACTAAGGTTTTGGGATCTAGCAGGGGCTTACGATAGCGGAACTCGGAGGCCAGCTCTACTCGTACAGGAATCTTTGCCAAATCCTCAAACACATATTGCGCAACTACGCCTACATGATAAGCAGAGCCACAGGCAACAATAATAATGTTGCTAATGTCCTTAATTTCCTCGTCAGAAAGTCCTAAATTAGTTAAATCAATCTTATTATCCTTGACAACGGAGTTGATGGTATCCTTAACTGCCTTGGGTTGCTCGTGAATTTCCTTCATCATAAAATGCTCATAGCCGCCCTTTTCCGCAGCCTCCGCATCCCAATCAATGGTAACGAGCTCCTTCTCGATTACTTCGCCGTCAACATTGTAGAATTCTACCTCGCCCTTGCCTAAGCGAGCCATTTCCATGTTGTCGATATAATATACCTTGTTAGTGTATTTCAAAATAGCGGGCACATCACTAGCAACATAGCTATTGCCCTCGCTAAGGCCAACAATCATGGGACTTTCCTTGCGAGCAACAAAAATGTCGCCAGGATAATCCTTAAACATTACGCACAGAGCATAGGAGCCACGAACACGCACCATGGTTTTGGCAATAGCATCAATGGGACCCATTTTGTACTTTTTATAGTAATAGTCGATAAGCTTTACAGCACATTCAGTATCAGTTTGAGAATAGAAGGTATAGCCGCTTTTCATCAGCTTTTCCTTGATTTCCTGATAGTTTTCAAAAATACCATTGTGAACAGCGGTTACATTGCCGTCATCACTGCAATGAGGATGGGCATTGTTTTCAGAGGGCTCGCCATGGGTTGCCCAGCGAGTATGACCAATACCGCAGGTACCAGGCAGAGTTTTGCCGCCATCAGTTTTATCAGACAGAGCCTTTAAGCGGCCCTTAGCCTTAACTACATTAACCTCACCCTCGTCGTTACGCACTGCCATACCAGCAGAGTCATAACCACGATATTCTAATTTAGACAGGCCATCTAAAAGGATGGGAGCTGCCTGCAGCTTTCCATTAAAGCCAACAATACCACACATAAATTAACCTCCAAATAAAATCATATCAAATTTAGTAGCATAAGCATAATTTCTTAGCTAAAATAATAAGCTTACTAAAACAGTATAAACAAGTAATTTGCTGCCCTGCAAATAATTATTTATATGGAATATAGCAGAAGCAGCAAAAAAGACAAGCTTAAACAAGACTGCTAAGCAAATGCAAAAAGCAGCTAAAGAGCTTATTGAATATATTGCTTAATATCAGCAGCAAGAATTTGCTCCTGTGCCTCAGCCTCTGCCTTAGTAGCAGCGCTGACAGTTAAATAGGTTTTCAGCTTCGGCTCGGTGCCAGAAGGACGCACGACTACAGAGCAGTTGTCCTCAAGGATGAACTTCAGCACATTGGATTTCGGCAGACCGTCTAAGCCCAGGCTGTAGTCCAAGCACTTTAAGACCTTCTTGCCGCCAAAGGCTTGCATATTGCCATTACGGAAAACCTCAATAATCTTGGCCATTTGCGCAAAGCCTGCAGCACCAGCAAATTCGTAAGAATAAACCTTATTCAGGCAATAGCCATAGGTTTCATAGAGCTGATTAAGCTTTTCAGCCAGACTAATACCTTTAGTCTTATAGTAAGCAAACATTTCGCAAATCATCAGCGAAGCATTGACTGCATCCTTGTCGCGCACATAGGAGCCAGTGAGATAGCCATAGCTTTCTTCAAAGCCTAGAATGTAGGAGCGCTCCTTGCCCTTTGCTTCCAGGAAGGCTATTTGCTCGCCAATGTATTTAAAGCCTGTCAAAACATTAATGGTACGCACACCGTGGGCAGTAGCAATTTGTTCGGCCATGTCGGTGGTAACAATAGTCTTGATGAAAACCGGATCCTCCGGCATAATGCCATTTTCCTTGCGCAGGGTGCAAATATAGTCTAAGAGCAGCATACCAGTTTCGTTACCAGTCAAGAGTACGTGCTCACCAGCAGCATTCTTAACCGCAATACCTACACGGTCGCTGTCGGGATCCGTAGCTAAAAGCAGGTCCGCATCATATTTTTTCGCGTATTCAATACCTAAGGCCATAGCCTCGTGAATTTCCGGGTTAGGATAAGGACAGGTGGTAAAATTGCCGTCCGGCTCCTCCTGCTCCTTAACAACAGTAATATTGGTGAAGCCGCTTTCCTTTAAGCAGCGCAGCACGGGCTTTAAGCCAGCACCATGCAGGGGGCTGTAAACGATGGCCACATTGCGGTCAACCTCAGCCTTACCCAGTACAGATTCACCCTTAACCTTCTCTACAAAGCCAGTGTAGATATTCTCGCCGATATATTCGATTACGCCAGAAGCCAGAGCTTCTTCAAAGTCAACAGATTTAACATCTGCAAAAATATCCAGCTTATTGATTTCGTCTAAAACAGCAGCTGCAGCCACATCCGTCATTTGGCAGCCGTCACCGCCATAAACCTTGTAGCCATTATACTTAGCTGGATTATGAGAAGCAGTTACCATGATACCTACAGCACAGTTCAGCTCACGGGTAGCATAGGATGCGCAGGGAACGGGCATGAGCTCAGGATAGATAAAGGTTTTAATGCCGTTAGCAGCAAAAACGCTGGCAGCAACCTTGCTAAAAACATCAGACTTAATACGAGAATCATAGCTAATAGCGATTCTGCGTGCTTCCGGAGCAAAGGCCTTGCAAACATAGTTAGCCAGACCCTGAGAAGCCTTAGCTACAACATGAATATTCATACGGTTAGTACCAGCACCGAGCACGCCACGCAGACCAGCAGTACCAAATTCCAAATCGCGATAAAAGGCATCTGCGATAGCTTCTTCATTACCAGCCATAGACTGTAAATCAGCCACAACATCAGCATCCTGAGTTGCATGAGCTTGCCAACGAGCAAATTCTTGTTGAATTCTTGCGTCCATAGTCATTCTCCTATCTTCACACTAAATTTATAAAAGGACATAGTTCTACATATACTTATATAATTTATATTATACACCTAAGCATTGTCTTTGAAAAGGCTTTTCCTTAGCAAAACTCCATAAAAAAACTGCACCCATCCCTTTAGGTGAGCGCAGTAAAAATTACTTCCATTGCTCTATTTTTGTACACATGGCTTCTACGATAGTCTTATAAGGCAGGTCTCTACTTACCTCGTACCACTCTATATAGGGCATTTTGCGGTACCAGGTCAGTTGGCGCTTAGCAAAATTACGCGTAGCCTGCTTGAGCTTGTCTACAGCTTCCTCGTAGGGCATGCCGTTTTTTAGATACCACACCATTTGCCTATAGCCAATACTCTGCATAGCCTGGCAGTCCGGGGCTACGCCCTTGTCAAGCAAAGCCTTGACCTCAGCCTCTAGCCCTGCCTCTAGCATGAGGTCTACACGCTGATTAATGCGCTCATAAAGAAAGTCTCTTTCCATGCTCAAACCAAAAACCAACGCGTCATAGGGTGGCTCGCTTGCCGCCTCCTGGCTTACATGACCGCCCTTGAGAGCAGATTCCAGGGCCCTGACCACACGCCTGACATTATTAGGATGAATGAGCTTGGCGGCCTTAGCAT
>JAEDNJ010000109.1 GCA_016302525.1 Phascolarctobacterium sp.
AATTTATTGACGATTAGAATTTAAGAGTCTATAATTAGATTATCTTATTTTTTTAGATAAGCATAGAAGGGAATAAGGGAGAAGAGCCTCCCTATAAACCCCAAGAGGAGGAATGTATGATGAAAAAAGTGTTAAAGCTGGCACTTGTAGGTGCTATTAGTATTTTTGCAGCTGCTGCTATTGGCTGCTGCGGTGATGACCACAGTGGTGCAGCTCCGAAAAAGGTTGACACCACTAAACCTGTTATCGTAGGCGTAAACCCTGGCCCCCATGCGCAAATCATGGAAAATGTAAAAAAGATTGCTGAGAAAAAGGGTCTTAAAATTGAGATTAAGGAATTCAGCGATTTCGTTACTCCTAACTCTGCTCTGGCTGCAGGCGAAATTTGGGCTAACAGCTATCAACATGAGCCCTTCTTAAAGGCTACCCTGAAAAAAGAGCCCAAGTTTAAGCTGGTTAAGGCTTTTAATACCGCTCTGTTCCCCATCAATATTTATTCTAAAAAATTAAAGCCTGGCGATAAGATTCCTGATGGCGCTAAGATTGGTATTCCCAACGATCCTACCAATGGTGGCCGTTCTCTCTTAGTATTGGCTGCACAAGGCTTAATCAAGGTTAAGAATCCCAAGGATATTACTACTACTGTTAAGGATATTACCGATAATCCGCACAACTTCCAAATCATTGAGCTGGAGGCAGCTGCTATTCCTCGTATGTTAGATGACTTGACCTGTGCAGCAATTAATACTACCTATGCTCTGAACGCTGGCTTAAATCCTGCTAAGGACCCCATCGTTAGAGAAACCAACGATTCTCAATATGTAAATATCGTAGCTGTTCAAGAGGATACCTTAAAGGATCCCCGTCTCAAAACCTTCCAAGAGGCTTATCAATCTAAAGAAAATGCTGAATGGATGAAGAAAACCTTCCCTGGCTCTCTCTATGTTGGTTGGGACGAAAACAAGAAATAATTAATGGATATTCAAGCGCATATTCATAAGGTTTGGCCCCAGCTGCACGCTATGCCTGAGCCAGCCTTTCAGGAATTTCAAACAAGTGCCTATTTAGCTGCCAAGCTCCGTGAGTTGGGCTATGCCGTAGAGGAAGGGGTGGGCAATACTACTGCCGTAGTTGCGCTTTTAGACAGCGGCAAGCCTGGTCCTACGGTAGCAGTGCGCACCGATATGGACTGCCTGCTCTTTAAGCAAAGTGATGGCAGCGAGAAGGCTGTGCATGCCTGCGGTCATGATGCTCATATGACAATCGCCCTCGGCGTAGCACAGCTGCTGAAGGAGCAGGGACTGCCCTGTGGCAGAGTAAAAATTCTTTGCCAGCCAGCTGAAGAAATAGGCCGTGGTGCTCTTGCTCTTTTAGCAGCAGGAGCTCTTGATGATGTTGATTATGTCTTTGGCTATCATGTTATGCCTGGCGATATGGCAAAGTCTGGTCAGATTATTCCGCAAATCAACTGGACTGCTGCTACCCTTATGGAGGGCGAGATTCGCGGCCTTGCTGCTCATGGCTCTCAGCCTCACCTTGGGGTGAATGCTATTGATGTAGGCGCCGCTATCGTGGCTGCTATCAACGCTCTGCATACTAATCCGCTGCTGGGCGGCAGTGTTAAGACAACCCGCTTTTTAGGTGGCTCAGGCTCCCTAAATTCTATCTGCGACAAGGTGGCTATAGGCTTTGATCTGCGCAGCACTAACAATGCAGAAATGCTGGAGCTGCGCCAAAGAGTGATGAATGTAGTTGCCAGCACAGCTAAGGTTTATGGGGCAGAGGCACAATGTCATATCGTGGGAACCTGCCCGGCTGCCGAGGCTGACCCTTCGCTATTAAAGCTTACGCAGGAATGTATTGTTGCTGAGCTGGGTACTGCTGGACTATTGCCAGCTGCTTCTATCACTGTAGGCGAGGATTTTAACTTCTTTAAGCAGGAACGACCGCAGCTAAAAACTGCCAGCTTGGGGATTGGTGTGGACATGGTTTGTGGACTGCACGACCCCGAAATGCACATGGAGCTGAGTGCTTTGGAGCCTGCTATTAAAGTTCTAGCAAATTTAACTAAAAAAGCTCTTGTAGAAAGGCCATAAGCAGAAAAGAGGCTCTTTGTCAAGACTTGTATTTGTAAAAAAATAATGCTATTATTAGTTTAACAACTTAACATCTCAGGCTATTACCCTGCGCTGTTCGTAAGCTGCTCCTTAGGTTTTGAGCCAACACTCTTACCTAGGGAACCTGATAGTCACGCTTAACAAAAACATGCCTCCCTTCTTCGGATTGCCAGTGGACTTTTGCGTTAAGCGGCAAGGTACCCACCTGCACATGCAGGTTCAAAACACGGAGCTTTTACGGCACTGCGGGGTTAGTATTTGTTAGGGGTAAATAATCGTTTCTTTGAGCTTGTGAAAACAGGCTCTTTTTCTTTTTAGTTTCTTAAAAGCTCTGTCAGCTGAAAAAAATCTTTGCAGGTTCCAAAGAATATGTTAAAATTATAACAGTTTACTATATTTTTGATAGACACCCTAGGTGCAAAGGAGAAGACGAGATGCTAATTTACTTTTTAAGCTTTTTAGGTGGTATCGCCTTATTCTTGTATGGTATGCAGCTCATGGGCGATGGTCTGCAAAAGGCTGCTGGTGCCAAGCTGCAGCGCTTTTTAGAGGTGACAACGGGTAATCTCTTGAAAGGCATTGGTCTGGGTGCCTTGGTTACGGCTGTGCTGCAGGCTTCTGGTGCGACAACGGTTATGACGGTGGGCCTTGTTAATGCTGGCCTGTTGACCTTAAAGCAAGCCTTCGGCATTATCATGGGCGCCAATATTGGTACTACTATTACGGCCCAATTAATCGCCTTTAATTTAGCAAATTATGTTACGATACTAATCTTTATTGGCTTTTTAATCCAGCTGCTGGCAAAGCGCACCACCACAAAGTATATCGGTATTGTCCTCTTAGGCTTTGGCGTACTCATGCTGGGTATGGATATGATGAGCAAGGCTGTGCTGCCCCTGCGTGGCTATCCCTTGTTTCAGGAGATTATTGCCAAGTTCTCTGACAATGCTATTTTAGGTGTCATTGTCGGTATTGTGATGACTGTTTTGATTCAGTCCAGCTCTGCTGTAGTCGGTATTTTGATCGCTATGGCTAGCCAGGGCCTCTTACCCTTAGAGGGCACTATTCCTGTGCTCTTGGGCTCTAACATTGGTACCTGCTTTACCGCAGTTTTGGCTGCCCTCAATGCTAATACTACGGCTAAGCGCGTAGCTATGGCCCATGTCATGTTCAATGTCATCGGCAGTATAATATTTATCATTGCCCTGCATCCCTTTACTGCCTTAGTAACCCTTATTTCCGCAGGTGGCTCCGTTGGTCGTCAGATTGCGAATGCTCACGCTGCTTTTAACATTATCAACACAATTCTCTTTATTCCCTTTGCGGGTCCCTTTGTGCAGCTTATTGAAAAGCTGGTGCCGCACAAGGGCGACATTATTTCCCTCAAGCCGGTGTATCTGGATGAGAAAATGCTGCATACACCTTCCTTAGCCTTAACCTTGGCTACGAAGGAGGTTATTCGCATGGGTAGGGTAGCGCGTGAGAATGTGCGTATAGGGATGGATAGCCTGCTAAATTATGAGCCTGATAAGCTTAAATATGTGCAGGAGCATGAGCCCATCGTAGACTCCTTGGAAAAGGATATTACTAATTATCTGACAGAGCTCAGCACTCAGGAAATGAGCGAGGATTTGTCCTTTAGGCAGACTGGCCTTTTGCACGCCTGCAATGACATTGAGCGTATTGGCGACCATGGTGAAACTCTGGCGAAAAAAGGTCGCAATATCTTCGAGGATGAGGTTATTTTTTCGGATGAAGCTAAAGAGGAGCTAAAGCGTTTAAGCGAGCTGGTTATGACTGCCAGCGGCATGGCCCTGGAAGCCTTGGAGAAGGATGACAAGCTGCTGGCTGAACAGGCGATTCAGGCTTGCCGTAGGGTAAAAGCTTATCAGAAGGAAATGCGAAAAAACCATGTTATTCGCCTTAACGAGGGTCGCTGCAATGCCCTAAACGGCTTCTTTATGATGGAGCTTTTAATTAACATGAAGCGTGTCTCTGACCATAGCAAGAACATTGCCCAGCTGGTACAGGGAACATTTTAGCAAAAATTTAAGAGCCCGACTATGCAAGGGAGATGGTGCTGCTTGCTGTCGGGCTCTTTTCTATGTAGAGGATGTTATTATGATCTGAAAGGTTGGGGCCATCCTTGGTGACTAGTCGCAGACAGCCCCTGTAGGAGAGTGATGAACATCACGTAAGAGGAAGGAAAGTTAGTTTTGACATTTCTTGCAAACCCACAAGCCGTGGAGGTTGCAGTAAGCGTAAACTTGAAGAGTTTTTTCGCAATCGCATAAGATGAAATCTGCTTCAGGCTTTGCACCTGGTTCTAAATGGCGCCGATAAACCCCTTTATCCGTTACCAACTGAATCCATTTTATATAGTGATTATTAAGAGAAGGATGTGGCACGCTGCCAACTTCAATGTGCACCAGCTTTGCTACCTTGCCAGATGCGTCTAAGGTGAGTTGGGGAAGTTGGGTAACTGTAGCTACAGGGACGTGCTTTTCATGAGCTACCTCGTTTTCTTGAGGATCCAGCAAGCTCATTTTCTTAGCGCAGCAGAAGGGGGCGATGCCACTATCCTCCACATTTTCAATAATATTGCCGCATATTTTGCAGAGATAAAATTTACACATGGTGTTTACTCCTTTCTTGAAAGTCCTTTGATTTGTCTTGGCTTTTCTTATCTTGACTACATTATAACGCACAACAAAGCCTTTGTCAGACTACGAAAGGATACAGGATTTTAATTTTTTTGCGTAAGTTTTTTCCACCCTGTAACTCTTTGTTGCGTAGTTTAATACAGTTTGCTATAATATAAAATAAGGGGAGGTGTTTATCATGGATGTTTGTGTAGTACTTCGTGAGTCGCGTACAGTAAAGAACAAATCGCAGGAATTCATGGCGCTAGAGCTGGGCGTAGCACGCAAAACCGTACAAAACTGGGAGCGTGGCGTTAGTGAGCCCAGCATAGGCCAGTTTATTGCCTGGTTTAAGATCTTGGGAATAAATCCCTTGCCTTATATTTTTCAGGTGCTAGATAAGGATATGGAAGGACTTAAGCCAGCTAATAATGTGGAGCATTTAAAGAAACACTTGCTAAAGCTTATCGACCAGATGCCGGAAGAGGGCATAAGACAATTATTGTTTTTGTTTTATGGTGAGCATGGCAGTTCTCCCAAGGCTGTAATGAATTTGGTTACAGCTCATCTTAATACACCAATGCGGGATAGGGTGGTGCAGAGCAGTATTATCTATAAAAACTACGAAATAGCAGCTAAGAAGGGCAAGCTGACCAATCCCAATAATATCCAGCCCAATCTTGAGCTGTTACGTAGAGCCATCAACATGGGTGAAGAAGCTGAGCTAAGCGATAAAAGTGCTTATGTGCTGGTAGAGGACCGTGCAAAATAAGGAGCTAATATAATTGCTCTTTTTAGCTTAGTCTTCATAGAATGTGACATTTAGTTATGC
>JAEDNJ010000110.1 GCA_016302525.1 Phascolarctobacterium sp.
AAGCAAAGGCTGTATGCAGCGGCAGCTCGTTATTTAGCTGCCAGAGGCTTTGGCAGTGCCTATTTTGAGCTTTTGTGGGAGCGCATTTGTAGAAGTCTCTAGAAAAAGCTCGTGCTGAGAGTATGAGTGAGATTTCTTTAGGTAGATTTTCTTTTTCTAAGATAGATGGTATTCTGCTTAGCTTGGCAGCTCTATTAAAAGCTGCTTAAGCAGAGCCTGATGTAAATATTTGTGTAATCCTTGTTAAGAGAGCATGGCTAAGTTCTTGTACTTTGGCTATGCTTTTTATTTTTAGCTTAATTTGGTGCCTAAGCTGAGCCCATTTGTATCTTGTATATTTATACGATTATTGCTTGAAGGTGTTTCTTTTAAGCGTGGTTTGTGCTATAATTATATGAATAATGGATTACTATATGCTTTTTCACAAAGCAGGAGGTGTTTGCTGTGGATGATGAAGCAAAACAGCTTATAGATGAAGAAATAAATGACACGATTGCAGATGATATTGGTGAAATTCATGTAGCTGATGAGGTGCTTTGTATCGTGGCCAGTCTGGCAGCTCAGGAGGTGCCTGGGGTGTACAGCATGAGCGGTGGTATTACAGATGAAATCAACAATTTCCTTGGCAAGGAGGAAAGTGCTGCTAAGGGTGTACGGCTGCGCTACGAGGGCAAGCAGGTCCATGTGATAGTATACTTGAATTTGCAATACGGCTATTGCTTCCCGGAGGTGGCCCTAGCCGTGCAGGAGAAGGTCAAGAAGGCTGTCGAAGAGATGACCAGCTACGAGGTGCAGTTTGTAGATGTTCATGTCGAGGGCGTTATGAAGCCGAGAAAGCCTGTTAAGACTGAGGATGAGGGCAGTGCTGAGGCCATGGCAGAAATCATGCAGGATCAGGCAAGACGAGCCGAGGCTACAGAAGAAAATTCCTACGAAATGCAGCTCCGTCAAACAGCGGCTGCTGAGGAAGCTGTCGTTAAGCCTGAGCCTACTCCTGCAAAGGTGCTTGAGCCCCCTGAGCCTGATGAGGAAGCAGATATGTATCGTGAACGCAAGTATTTCCAGATTGGTGAAGAGGAATCCTCAGTGAGCGCCGAAGAGCGTCACCGCAGATTCTGGGAGGAGGATTAAGGAATGGGAATAGCAGATAGAATAATCTTAACTCTTTATACCCTGTTGATGGCCATTGTGTCACTCTTGGTCATGCTGTGCAGCCTGGGTGTATTTCCCCATAATTCGCTGATGAGCTTTTTTAATCAAATTCCGGGCAGCTGGATTTTTGCTGTGTCCAGTGTCATTACGCTCTTAGTCAGCGTGAGACTTTTAATCACTGGCTTAGGCCTGACAGCAGATACCTCGCTGCTGCTGAGCGAAAATGACAATGGCAAGATTATGGTAGGCAAGGGAGCAATTGAAAATTATATTGCTACCCTGAGCCAGGAGATTTATGGTATTTATAATGTTAAGGTGCTGGCGAAGCTAAGCAAGGATGCTATTGCAGTGCGTATCAGCGCCTCTATAGAGCCGGGCATTAACATTCCCGAAACCACCAGCGAGGTGAAGAATAATGTTCGGGAAAGCATTAAGAAGGTGACCGGCGTTGAGGTGAAGGAGATAGAAATCTTCTTCAAGCAGATTAAGTCTAGAGAATAGGAGGAACGGCTATGCTAAGTGATATTCTAAATGACATTTGGTATAATTACCGGGGACGCCTTTTCTGTACTTTATTTGGTTTATTTATTGGTGTCATGGTATTGTGGCTAGGCTTTTTTGCAGCTCTGTTCCTTTTTGCCTGCATTGCCTTTGGTTTCTTTATTGGCAATAAGCTGGACAAGAAGGAGGACCTGCTGGAATGGCTGGATAGATTGTTGCCTCAGGGCTATCATAGATGAGACTATATTAGGAGGATATTAAATGAGTAGAAGAATTGCTAGAGAAATGGCGCTGCAAAGCCTGTTTCAAATAGATGTATATGAGGGGGTTCGCCAAAATCTTTCCTTAGAAAGTATTGGCGAAATTGATTACTCTGATTTTACTGTGGAGGCAGCCTTGGCTGCAGCCTTTTTAGAGCACGAGGAGGAGGGCGAAAAGGCTCTCAAGGCTCAGGATTATGCTGAGAGCCTGGTGCGTGGTGTGGTAGCAAATAAGGAAGCGATTGATGGCAAGCTGGCTTCCTGCGCTGTCGACTGGACTGTTGAGCGTATGTCTGCTACTGATCGCAATATTCTGCGTGTGGCTGTTTACGAGCTGCTCTTTGCAGAAAAGAAGCTGGAGGCTGGTGTTGCTATTAACGAGGCCGTAGAAATTGCTAAGGCCTATGGCACAGATGAATCTCCACGCTTCATCAACGGTGTGTTAGGTAAAATCGTAGAACAATGAAGGCCTATTTAGGTATAGATACGAGCTGCTATACAACCTCCTGCGCTTTAATTGCTCAGGATGGCGAGCTTGTGGCAGAGGCAAGAAAAATCCTTGAAGTGAAGCCGGGGCGCTGCGGTCTGCAGCAGTCGGAGATGGTATTTCAGCATACGCGCAATTTGCCTGTGCTTATGGAGCAGGTGCTAGCCACTGAGGGCTATGAGCTGGCGGGCATTGGCGTGTCGGGCTACCCTCGCCGCTTGGAGGGCTCCTATATGCCAGCCTTTTTAGCAGGGATGAGCGTGGCTCGCTCACTGGCAGCAGCTACAAGGCTGCCTTTAACGGTGCTGAGCCATCAGGAAAACCACATTGAGGCAGGGCTTTGGTCTGCTGGTGGACCTCAGGCAGAGCGCTTTTTGACTCTGCACGCTTCGGGAGGAACTACAGATTTGCTTTTGGTAGAGCGGAGGAATAACCGCTATACTATCGAGCAGGTGGGAGGCAGCATTGATTTACACGCGGGGCAATTTGTGGACCGCATTGGTGTGGCTTTGGGGCTGCAGTTCCCTACGGGCCCGGCACTGGAAAAGCTGGCGAGCACGGCAGCTGATTATGAAGAGCTGCCCATTAGCGTGCGAAAATTAGAGCTAAGTCTTTCTGGACCTGCAACGGCTGCCCAGCGCAAGCTGGAGGCTGGAGTTGATGGCGCACGTCTGGCCCTTGGTGTGGAATACTGTTTAGCTGAGAGCTTTGCCCGCCTTTTCCGTAAGGCAGGCGAGCAGCTAAGGGTCAAGGATGTTCTTTTAGTAGGCGGCGTAGGCTGTAACAGCTTTATCAGAAAGCATATAGAGGAGCGCTTAGCGCCAAGGCGTATGCGCTTGTGGGTGCCGGAGGCGTGCTTTAGCTGTGATAATGCTTCTGGCTGTGCGAGCTATGCCCGTAATTTAGCAAATGAGTAAGATTTATTCTGTAGCGGATATCAATAAATATATAAAGTCTGTCATTGAGGGACAGCTGGAGCTAAGAAATATTCAGGTTGCCGGTGAGCTGAGCAATTTTAAGCGCTATCCTTCGGGGCACTGCTATTTTAATCTTAAGGATGCCAGCGGTGTACTGAAGGGCGTGATGTGGCGCTATCGGGCTGTGACCATGAGCTACGAGCCGCAAAATGGCGACAAGGTGGTTGCCATTGGCCGTATTCGTGTCTATGAGCGTGATGGTGTTTATCAGCTGGAGGCAGATATTCTGCAGCCGCAGGGCCGTGGTGACCTGATGGTGGAATATGAACGCTTAAAGGCTCGCCTAGGGGCAGAGGGGCTCTTTGAGAGCTCTCGTAAGCGGGAGCTGCCCGAAAATCCCTATACCTTGGGCATTATTACTTCGCCAGCAGGGGCGGCTGTAAGAGACATTATTACTGTAGCTAGAAGGCGTAATCCTGGCATTAAGCTTTATCTTTATCCTGTCAAGGTGCAGGGCAAGGAGGCGAGCGAGGAAATTGCCAGGGCGATTAGTTTTTTTAATAGAACAAAGCTGGCAGAGGTGCTAATTGTCGGTCGCGGTGGCGGCTCTATTGAGGATTTGTGGGCCTTTAATGAGGAAAAAACTATCCGTGCTGTGGCTGCTTCGACCCTGCCTATTGTGAGTGCTGTAGGTCACGAGACAGATTTTACTCTATGCGATTTTGCTGCGGATAAGCGCGCAGCAACCCCTTCGCAGGCAGCAGAAATTGCTGTAGCTGATGTTGAAAAGCTGCTGCAGAATGTTCACCAAAGGGCGCAGCGCCTGCAGCTTTTGATAGAAAAGCAGCTGGAACAGCTGGAATTTAGAATGGAACGCTGCACAAAATCCTGGGCTCTGACGGAGCCGACAAGGCTGCTGCAGAGTAAAAGTGAGCGCCTTAAAAGAGCACTTAGCTCTAGGATGCTGCAGGATCCTGGCAGTCTTTATGCTGCTAAGGAAGAGAAATTAGCAAGGCTACTCGCTTCCAGAGCCTTACAGGAGCCAGAGCTTTTGTTTGCTGCGAAGGAGCAGCGCCTGGATATGGCCATGCAGGACCTGCAGCAGAGACTACAAGAGCAGTACAGGGCTAAGGAGCATAGCTTTGAGCTTTTGGGAGCTAGACTTAGTGGCTTGAATCCTCTGGCGGTGCTTGCGCGAGGCTACAGCGTGTCGCAGGTGAACAAGAAGGTGCTCACCAGCGTAGAGCAGGTGGCCTGGGGAGAAGAAATTGTGACAGAGCTGGCAGATGGTAGGATATATTCTGTAGTGCAGCAGGTGGAGAGAGCGGAAAATGGCAACTAAAAAGATAGCAAAGAACATGAAGTTTGAAGAAGCCCTGACAGAGCTGGAAGAGCAGGTACGTCTTTTAGAAAGCGGTGACCTGCCGTTAGAAGAGGCTCTGGAGGTTTATAAATATGGTATAGAATTAAGTAAGCTCTGTGTGGGTAAGCTTAACACTGTCAAGCAGGAGGTTGAAAAGCTGGTAGCTGACAGTGAGGAAGGCTATCACACAGAACCCTTTGAGGATTTAGAGGCATAGTCTACAAGGTAGACACTAGGAGGCATAAGCTGATGGATTTTAGAACCTATTATGATAATCAACGCAAGCTGGTAGAGCAATTTTTACAGCAGCGCATTGCTAAGAAGGGTATTTCCCGTGTAGATGAGGCCATGGAATATAGCCTTATGGCTGGCGGCAAGCGCTTGCGTCCCATTCTTTTGATGGCAGCAGCAGAAACTCTGGGCAAGAAGGGCTATAACTTTTTGCCGGTAGCCTGTGGTCTCGAAATGATTCATACCTATTCCTTAATCCATGATGATTTGCCCTGTATGGATAATGATGATTATCGTCGCGGCAGACTGACCAATCATAAGGTGTATGGCGAGGCAATGGCAGTTTTAGCTGGTGATGGCCTGTTAACACTGGCCTTTGAGGTTATGCTAGAGCAAAAAAATGTAGACCCCAATGCTTTGATTGAAACTGTTCGGGAAATGGCTATGTGTGCCGGCAATTTTGGCATGGTAGGTGGTCAGGCTCTGGACCTTGATGCAGAGGGCAAGCAAATTTCCGCAGAGGAGCTGCGCAAGCTGCACGCTGGCAAGACAGGCGCTCTCTTTATCGCTGCTATTCGCGGCGGTGCTCATTTGGCAGGGGCAAGTGACCAGGAGCTGC
>JAEDNJ010000111.1 GCA_016302525.1 Phascolarctobacterium sp.
TCTCTATTATTTCTTCATTTTGCAGATTTCTGCTTATTAAGCTAAGTGGTTCCTTACCAAAGGTGAGAGAGAATGGGTTCTTCATTACTAATCCAACTCCTTTTATAACTCTTTATAACTCTCTATATCTTTTACAACTTTTTATAACTTTTTTTATTATTATACAACCTTTTATAACTTTTTACAACTACAATTTTGTCAGTTAACCTGCAGTTTTAAAACATCCTCTTCACACCTCTTTGCAAACACTTACCTCAACAATCAAGAAAATGGCTTAGACAATAGATATACTGTCTAAGCCATTTTTTAATGTGTGCTTTTCAAAGCCATCTAATAAAGTCGGCTGGTGCGCCTGACTAGATTCACCGGGGCCAATAATCACTACAGGTAAATTTATTTATACTCCTTAAGATAGCCAATAGCAGTGTTTACCCACAGGGCTACACCTATAGGCAGAGCCTCTTCATCAAAGCGGATTTTGGGGCTGTGCAGAGGATAGCAGGGGTAATCTGACGGACAGCAGCCTAAGCCAAAATGACCAGAGGGAACCAGCTCAGAGATTTCGCCAAAGTCCTCGCTGCCACACATAGGCTCCAGCGGCATGAACTCTACGCCTAGGTCAGCACAATAACGGCGTGCTGCCTCCTGCATTGCGCTGCTGGTTGTAACCACGGGCACCTCACTCAGCACCTCATATTTATAGTCAACGCGATAGGCCTTGCATAGGCAAGCCAAAAGCTCCTGCATTCTTTGCATGACGAAGGCGCGCGTTTCCATATTGTAGCAGCGCAGCGTGCCCTGCATGACAGCCTCATTAGGAATGATGTTTGCAGCATGCCCAGCTGCCAGCTGACCAAAGGTGAGCGCCACCATCTCGTTACCCTGCACCTCGCGCGCTAGCAGCTCCTGAAAGGCCAGATAAATATGCACGGCCGCATTAATCGGGTCTACACCCAAAGCAGGCTGAGAGCCGTGGCAGCCCTTGCCGATAAGGGTAATTTTAAAGCCATCACAGGAGGCATAGCAGGGACCACTATACATAGCCACCTGCCCCTTCTTATGCGTGGTATTAACGTGCATGCCAAAGGCAGCATCTACATGAGGATTTTCCAGAACGCCAGCAGCCACCATAGCCTTGGCTCCTAGAAAATATTCCTCGCCCGGCTGGAACATGAGCTTGACGGTGCCCTCTATTTCCTCTCTATGCTGCTGCAAAAGCTTGCAGGCACCCAGGAGCATGGTCGCGTGTAAATCATGGCCACAGCAATGAGCATAGTTAGTTTGGCTGGCAAAGTCGAGCCCACTTTCCTCCTGCATAGCCAGAGCATCCATATCCGTGCGCAGTAAAACTACCTTGCCAGGCTTAGCGCCTTCAATAAGGGCAACTATCCCACATTTAGAAATTTCCTGCCACGCAACCCCATATTCAGTTAATTTTTCCTTGATAAAAGCAGTGGTTAGAGGCAAATCATCCCTAATCTCTGGATGAGCATGCAGATAGCGGCGGTTAGCCACCAGCTCTGCATACATGGCCTGCGCCTCTTCTAGATATTTATTCATAGCTTCTCCTTATAAGCGGCTTAAGCATGAGCCAGCAGATATTCATTCTTTAGCTTTTCCTTAGAGCCAGGAATAGCCTCATCACAGGAAGCAATAATCTGTCCCTATTATTGTGCACTAGAACTAGCTTATCTTTAAATTGCCATTCTACCTTCAGCTGAATATCGGCTTAAGCTTTTGCTTTTATTTAGCTCTACCTTCTACTGAATATCGGTTTAAGCCTTTGCTCCATAGGCAGCTTTTCTTCTGCTGCGGCCAAGATAGCCATTTCGTACAAGGTTTTCTGTGAGCTGCACTTTTCGGCCTTGTTGCGGACACGGCGATAATTGCCATTGGATTGCATCATGTGTGCGCCCACATTATCCTTCAAATACAGGTCGAGCAAAGCCTTAATGCGGCGGATATGCGCCTCCGTCTCAATGGGGAAAAAGAGCTCAACACGGTCATTGAGGTTACGCGGCATCCAGTCGGCACTGGAGCAATACAGCTGCTCGTCGCCACCATTGGCAAACCAGAAGATACGACTATGCTCTAGCTGGCGACCCACAATGCTGCGCACGGTAATGTTTTCGCTAATGCCAGGAATACCCACCCTAACGCCACAAATACCACGCACAATTAAGTCAATCTCTACACCAGCAGCAGAGGCCTCATAGAGCTTACGGATAACGGGCTGGTCAATCAGGGAATTCATCTTCGCGATAATATGCCCACCCTTGCCAGCCTTAGCCATTGCAATTTCGTTATCGATAAGGCTATAAATCTTCTCACGCAGACCTAAGGGAGCCATAACCAGCTTATTCCACACAGGCGGCTCGCTGTAGCCGGAAAGCAGATTAAAGAAGGCAGAGGCATCACTGCCAAACTGGTCATTTGCAGTCATCAGGCCCAGGTCAGTATATAGCTTAGCCGTGCTATCGTTGTAGTTACCAGTGCCAAAATGGCAATAACGCTTAATGCCATTGGGGCCCTTACGCACTACGAGAATAATTTTAGCGTGGGTTTTGAGGCCTACTAAGCCATAGATTACATGACAGCCAGCCTGCTCTAAGCGACGCGCCCACAAAATATTATTTTCCTCATCAAAACGAGCCTTTAGCTCTACTAATACCGTAACCTGCTTGCCATTTTCTGCTGCTCTTGCCAGAGCTGCAACAATGGGCGAGTTACCACTAACGCGATACAGGGTTTGCTTAATAGCCAGCACCTTGGGGTCCTCGGCCGCCTCGCTCACAAAACGCACCACAGGGTCAAAGGTTTCATAGGGATGGTGCAGCAGAATATCATGCTCCTTAATCGTATCGAAAATATTAGCATCCTCAGGCAGCTCCTGTGGCTTTTGCGGCACAAAGGGCTCATGTAGCCAGGGCCACATTCCCTGCAGACCTGTAAACTTAAAGAGACAGGTCAAATCCAGAGGCCCATTAATTTCATAAACCTCAGAATCGCCCACATCTAAATTGCTGCACAAAAAGCTGTAAATGCGGTTATTATTGGTTTTATAAATTTCCAAACGCACGGGTGCACCACGCTTACGCTTGCGCAGGGACTTTTCAACCTCCTTCAAAAGGTCGATAGCATCTTCTTCCTCTAGGGCCAGGTCACTATCACGCGTTACCCTAAAGGGAACAGTATCCACAATTTCACAGCCATTAAAAATAGTATTGGCATGACTGGCAATGATATCCTCTAGGAACACGAAGGTTCTTTGCCCCTCTGTAGGCACCTCGATAATGCGGTCCAGCACGGAAGGAACCTGCACAATGCCTGTACTCTGCTCCCCATCCTGCTTGACTAAATCCACAGCCAGGTTCAAGGTTTTATTAGCTAAAAAGGGGAAGGGGCGAGAGGCATCCACGGCCATCGGGGTGAGCGTGGGGTAAACCATTTCGCGATAATAGTTTTCCAGCCACATTTTGCCAACCTCGCTCAGCTCTGCAACAGTAGTAAAGCGCAGGCCCACAGCCTCCATCTCAGCACGCAGACTATTAAAGTATTTGTATTGCGTTTTTACCTGGTCATGGGCAGCCTCAGCAATGGCATCCAGCTGCTCCTGAGCCGTCATACCAGCCGCATCACGACGAACAGAGCCACGCTCTAGGCTATCCCAAAGGCCAGCCACGCGCACCATAAAGAATTCATCCAGATTAGAGGCAGCAATGGCAATAAACTTAGCGCGCTCTAAAAGCGGCGTATCCTTAACAGCAGCCTCCTTCAAAACTCTCAGATTAAACTTTAGCCAGCTCAGCTCACGGTTGTAATAATACTCAGGTCTATCTAAATCTAAAACTTTTTCATCTTTCATAGTTATTCCACCCTTTGTAATATGGGCTGCAAACCGTAAACCTCTTCAAAGAATTCCGACTTACGGTCAAAGCTCCAGCTCTCCAAGGAAATATCCAGCTTACTTTGCACACTGATAATCAGATTTTGCTCACTGATAGAAATACTGCAGCCCTTCACCTTTTGGCAATAGCTTCTATCCATGGCATCCGCTAAGCGAATAATCGCTGCCAGCTTCGCCACAATCGCCATTTCTGTTTTTGCCACCTCTGGGGCATCCTTTCTGCTGTTATCAAACAAATCGTGGGCGTGATAATAAGCAGCTAGGGCCATAATGTGCTTATCCTTATCGCTAAAGCCCAGGATATCGGTATCCATAATCAGCTGATAGGTGTAAACAGAATGGCTGCGCATATTAATAAACTTGCCAATATCGTGGAGAATAGCCGTGCCCTGCAGCAGACGCCTTTCCTTATCGCCCATGCTGTAGCGCGAGGCAATCTTATCAAAAATCAAGAGTGCCAGGCGTTCTACCTGCTCCACGTGCTTTTTATCGTAGCTATAACGCTTGCCAATCATATGGAAGAGGCTCAGCAGCTCCTTATGCCATTCGGCAGCCTGCTCCTTGTTATTGGAAGCCACAATATGCAGCAGCTGCATACCATCAATAAAGGTATCCTCGGTAACGATAATTTCTTCTACGGGCAGCACATCCAAGAGGCGCTCATAGAGCAGGATTGTCGGCAGCACTAATTCGGCAGCGTTTTCAGGAATCTTATAGGTCTGCATGAGCTGCGGCAGATTGAGACGGCGCATTTTTTGGAAAAATTTTTGGAAATCCTCTGCCTTAATGCGGTGCACCCTGCCGCTGGTATCCAGATTCATAATGTGCAGCAGCAGCTCAGTTTCTGTACCATTCAGCACTAAATATCGCGCCTTTTGCCCCTGCAGCTCATTGCGCACGGGGCTAATGGTGCTAGAAAGATACTCAGTCAGCGCTGTATTGAATTGCAGGCTCTCGCGCTTGTTGCGGTCAAAGCTTTCTTTAATGCGGATAATGCCAATGTGCATATTGGTTTGGTATTTAATCTGGTTGTTGTCAATGAGGGTAATGCCTAGACCACCAGAGGAAATATCCATCAAAAGCATGGCCCCATCAGTGCTGGTGATCTTTTCCTGCTTAAGGGTATTACGAATAGCCACATATTTAGTGTAAATTTCCTGCGGCATATCCACTACATCAACCTGCAGGCCAGTGCGGCTGTAAATCTGGTCAATCAAAAAGACCTGATTGCTCGCCTCACGCACAGCAGTGGTAGCCTGCAAAATATATTCGTCTACGCCATAATCCTCCATCAGGCGGCAAAAGCCTGCTAAAATTTCGCAAATCTCATTAACCAGCTGGGCGGGAATAACCTTGTTCTTAAAGGTTTCTTCTCCCAAGCGTATGGGTCTCTGACAAAAATCAATGAGCTTATAGCGGCTCATGCCCTGATATTCTGTAATCTGCATACTTACCTTCTCGGAGCCAAGATGAATGGCCGCAAAGGTGGTATGCAATCTTCTTTTCATAGAAATCCCTCCGCTCTAAAACATCTTATTCTGTATATAAAGCTCATACCTTCACTTATCTATATAAATATAGTATTCGCTAGCGAAAGGCAAAATCCTGCTTTTTACA
>JAEDNJ010000112.1 GCA_016302525.1 Phascolarctobacterium sp.
TTGGCAAGGCTTTCCCCGACATGAAGGTTAACTGGTTCCAAGGCGGCACCGAAAAGGTTAAGACTAAGATTGCTGGCGAAATCAAAGCTAACAAGATTGGCGCTGATGTTCTGATGGTAGCTGACCCGGCTTACTACCTGACTCTGGAAAAACAAGGTCTGTTACTTCCTTACAAATCTAAAGAAGACAAAAATATCATCAATGATAAGGCAGCTGATGGTGCTTGGTATGCAGTTCGTGTTTGCAACATGATTATTGCCTACAACGGCCAAAAGACCAAGGCTGAGGACGCTCCGAAAAACTGGACCGACCTGTTAGATCCTAAATACAAAGGCAAAATCGCTATGCCTAACCCCATGCTGTCCGGTACTGCTTATGTAGCAGCTGGTGCTCTAGCAGATAAATATGGTTGGGAATACTTTGACAAGCTGAAAGCTAATGGTATGCGCGTTGAAGAAGGCAACTCTGCTATTCAAACCAAACTGGAAACTGGCGAATATGTTGCAGCTATGATTCTGGAAGAAAACATCCTGAAGCTGCGTCATAAGAAAAAATCTCCTCTGGCAGTTAGCTACCCGAAGGATGGCGTAGTACAAGTACCTTCCCCGATTGCTATCTTCAAGAACACCAAGAATCCTGAAGGCGCTAAGGCTATCGTTGACTGGTGGCTGGGCAAGGAAGGCCAAGAAGCTGTTGTTAAAGGCTATATGCACTCCGTTCGTGCAGATGTTAAAGAACCTATCGGCTCCGTTCCTACCAAGGGCTTAACCGAAGGCAAGATTAACGTTGACTGGAAGAAGCTGTCCACCGACGAAGTTAAAATTAAAGAAGAGTTCAGAAAGAGAGTTATGGATAAGAAATAATCCTCTTTTGGTATAACAATCTTTAGCCTGTACGTTGGGCTAAAAGCTGTGCATTTAAACAGGGAACGCCTAACGGTGTCCCCTGTTTTCTGCTCATATACCTCTTACCTATTAATATTTTAAAACCTTAAATAAGGAGATAATTGTTATATGTCCGGTAGAATTAATAGTAAAACTATCGTAATTTCTATTTCTGTGCTGCTGCTCATGTACTTTGTTGTCTTCCCCATGGGTATACTCTTGTGGGACAGTATTGTGCAGGACGGCTCCATAAATTTAAAGAATTACGCTAATGTTTATAGTCAGGATGTTAACTGGACAGCCCTTACTAACACCATAGAGCTGTCTCTGGCCGTTATGGTGGCCAGCGTTATCATCACATTCCCGCTAGCCTGGTTCGTAGGTCGTACAGATATGCCCTATAAAAAGACCTTCCGTACCCTTTTAGTTTCCAGCTACATGATTCCCCCCTATGTTGGCGCTATTGCCTGGGTACAATTGCTCAACCCCAGCGTTGGCTTCCTCAACCGCTTCCTCCAGTTCTGCTTTGGTCTGGAAAAAGCTCCCTTTGATATTTATACCATGGGCGGCTTAGCCTGGGTTTTAACGCTTTTCTATTCTCCCTTTGCCTTCATCACCATTTCTCGTGCCATGGAGAAAATGGATCCCACTTTAGAGGAAGCAGCGCGTATTTCCGGTGCTTCTCCCCTGCGTACAGTTTGGGATGTTACCCTGCCCCTGACTGCTCCCAGTATTTTGGCTGGTGGTCTGTTGGTATTCATTGCGGCAGGCTCCTGCTTCGGTATTCCCTCTATTGTCGGTATGCCGGGCAATATCGAGGTTATGACAACGCGTATCGTAACCTATGTTTACATGAGTGATGTCAACTCGATTCGTGATGCGACGGCCCTAGCCGCCTCGCTGATGTTCCTAGCAAATGCTCTGCTCTTTGGTATGACCTACATTATCGGTCAAAAGGATTACACCACTATCAGCGGCAAATCCACCCGTCCAAATATTGTTGAGCTGGGCAAATGGCGTTGGCCTGCCTTCTGCGCTGTTGGCGCCTACACCATGATTGCTATTATCATCCCCTTAGGCTCTATTGCTCTTTCCAGCTTAATCCTCTCCTTCTCGCAACCCCTCTCCCTGGATAACCTGGGCTTTGAGGCCTGGAAGCCGGTACTGGAAAACTCCGACTATTTGGATTGTATCTGGAACTCTGTTGTTTATGCAGTTATTGCAGCTTCTATTGGCACTCTGCTGGCAATCTTCGTTGCTTACCTGGCAGTTAAGACCGAAATCAAGGGCCGCAATATTCCTGACCTGTTAGTTGTTCTCGGTGGCGCAACTCCTTCTATCGCTATCGCTTTGGCCCTGATTATCGCCTTCAGCGGCAACTACGGCTTAAATATTTACTCTACAGTGTGGATTTTAGTAGTCAGCTACCTGGTAAAATACATGACCATGTCTGTGCGTACCATTGCTGCTTCCTTAAGCCAGGTGCATAAATCTCTGGAAGAGGCAGCCCTCAACTCTGGTGCGGACTGGCTGCGTGTCTGCAAGGACATTATTATGCCCTTGATTATGCCCTCTATTGTAGCTGGTTGGTTCTTAATCTTCATGCCCTCCTTCTACGAATTGACCATGTCCTTGATTCTGTACGGCTCTGATACTAAGACTATCGGCGTTCTGCTCTACGAGCTGCAAACCTACGCCGATGCGCAAAACGCTTCTGTATTATCCGTAATCATCTTGACCATCGTATTGATTGGCAACCTGATTCTCAACAAGTTCTCGAAGGGCAATATTGGTATCTAACGAGCCGTGCCCACTAGGGAAAGCTTATATAAGGAATGTTAATTATCTATAAGGAGTAAAAAAATGTCTGAAGTACGTATTGAACATGTTTATAAACGCTATAACCCCAATATTCCTCCTGCTGTTAACGACTTTCATCTGGTTGTTAAGGACAAGGAATTCGTTTCCCTCTTAGGTCCCTCCGGCTGCGGTAAATCTACTACCCTGCGTATGATTGCCGGCTTTGAACGCGCTACTGAGGGCGCTATCTACATTGGCGACCGCTGTGTAACCGACCATAAGACCAGCACCTTCGTACCGCCAGAAAAACGCGGTGTAGGTATGGTATTCCAATCCTACGCTGTTTGGCCGCATATGACCGTTGCTGAGAATGTGGCTTATCCTCTGAAAATCCAAGGCGTGCCCAAGGCTGAGCGCGAAAAACGCACTCAGGAAATGCTGGAGCTGGTTCACCTAGGCGAATATGCCAGCCGTTATCCTAACCAATTATCTGGCGGCCAACAACAACGTGTATCCCTTGCTCGTGCTCTGGTTGCTCAACCTGGCCTCCTGCTTTTGGACGAGCCTCTGTCTAACCTGGATGCTAAGCTGCGCGAAAGCATGCGCTTTGAAATTTCCCAAATTCAAAAGAAGCTGGGTATCACCGTTGTCTATGTAACCCATGACCAAGGCGAGGCTATGACCATGTCTGACCGCGTTGTTGTTATGTCCATGGGCGTTGTGCAGCAAATTGGCACTCCCTATGAAATCTATTCTCAGCCTGCTAACAAGATGGTTGCTGACTTCATTGGTCTGGTTAACTTCATCCCTGCTGCCATCAAGGGCGACAGAGTCTTCATGGATGACACCAATGTTTCCTTCAAGAACCCCAATACGAAGCTGCCTGAGGGCCCTGCAACCCTGGCAGTACGCCCGGAAAATATCAGTATGTCTACCGTTGGCGGCGCTATTGAGGGTATTTTGGAGCACCGCTTCTATCTGGGCGATGCTGTTGACTTCCGTGTGCGCGTAGGCAAGGAGCTCATCCGCGTTATCATCAAGGGTGCCGAGCTGGATGCCATCCCCGACAACACCAAGGTTTATCTCGACTTTGACAAAATCATGGTTTTTGATAACAAATAATCCTTTTTATACTGCAAGAATAAAGATAGGAAAAAAATTTAGCGCCAGGCTCTTTACGGGCTTGGCGCTTTTGTGTACTGCCAGCAGCTTGTCAACTCTAGCTTTTTTCTCTAGCTAATGCTATAATGGTAGTGTAATCTTTAGCAAACACTAGGAAAGCACTTTATGAAAAAACATTGTCTTTTACTTTTTTTGATTATCTTTATATTGACTCTCTCTGTTTTTATGCTATAAGATTAAATATAGAAAATAAATGTAGCTCTAGGCTAGCTTAGGAAAACATTTCATGAAAAAATACTGTCTTTTACTTTTTTTGATTATCTTTATATTGACACTCACAGGCTGCAGCGGGCAGAACACTGCCACAGACAACGCCAAGCAAAGCACAGTAGCCCAGCAAAGCGAAGCTAAAGCTAGCTCTACCACACAAGCTGCTCAGGCACAAGCAAGCACTGCGAAAGAGCAAGGCAATACTAAGCTAGGCACAACTACGCAGGCTTCGAAGAACGCTAAAACTAGCAGTGCTAAGGCTCCTGCTGACACTGCTACAATGCAGGACAAGACTAATCTAAACTCGACTGAGCAGGCTTCGGAGAATACTACAGCTGGCGGTACTGTAGCTAATTCTAGCACTACTATAGCGCAGAACAAGGCTCAATCAGGCAATAATGCGCAGACTTCTGCTGAAACTAAGACTGCTGGTACTGCAGCACCCACTAACACTACACAAGAGGGGCAGACTGTGCAGGAGCTAAAAATCTGTAGTAGTCTGGGACAAAAGACTACCGAGCTTTTACTCAACGACTTTCTGCAAAGAAGCAGCGGCAACATTAAGCCCAGTGTAACCTACATTCCCGGCGGCACAATGGAGGAACGCTTTAAGTTCATTGACGAAGGCGCCTTTGATTGTTGGCTGGGCGGCACGGCAGAGGAATACTTTTCTGCTAACGAAAAGGGACTGCTACAAAGTTATGCAGCCAAGGAATCCTTCAAGGTGCCTGCAGAGCTGCGCAATCGCCACAATCACTGGACTACTCTTTATCTGAGCCACATTGCGATTCTCAGCAATAAGCATAAGCTACACAGCTTCGGCCTTTATGCACCTACTACCTGGGACGAGCTGCTTGCTCCCCAGCTCAAAGAGGAAATTGCCCTGCCTGACCCCGCCTTAGGTGGTGCCAGCTTTGGTATGCTCACCTCTATCTGGCAGCTGCGCGGTAAAGAGACAGCTCTAAAATATGCGGCGGCTTTCAACAAACAGCAGCCTGTTTTAACCAACTCCGTCATGGAAGCAGTAGACATGGTTTATCAGGGCAAGAAGACTATCGCTGTTCTTCCGGTAGCCTATGCCCTTGAGCTGGAGGAAAAGCACAGCCATCTTTTTGCTACGGTGCCCAAGGATGCTAATCGCAATCTTTTGACTGGTATAGCTCTCTTAAAGAGCTGTAAGAATGAGGCTGCCAGTCAGGACTTCATTGACTACCTGATGAGCGATTTTAGCGAAAAGGCCCTCCATGCCAGCGGCCAGCTCTACACCTGGCACGTTAAGCACTATCCGCATAACAACAATCGCAACAAGCTTGTGGGCAACATTAGGGTTCCCGTTGACGATTTAGCCTGGACCTCAACCTATAAATCTGAAATTATTCGCCAGTGGCTGGAAGCTAAATGAGCTAGAAAGCATAAACCATTTACCAATAGCTA
>JAEDNJ010000113.1 GCA_016302525.1 Phascolarctobacterium sp.
CCATGCTCAAACCAAAAACCAACGCGTCATATGGGGGCTCGCTTGCCGCCTCCTGGCTTACATGACCGCCCTTGAGAGCAGATTCCAAAGCTCTGACCACACGCCTGACATTATTAGGATGAATGAGCTTGGCGGCCTTAGCATCAAGGCTCAGCAAACGCTCATAAAGCTTGTCTGCTCCCAGCTCCCTTGCCTCCTGCTCCAGACTTTGGCGCAGCTCGCTGTCCTCATCCACCTCATTAAAGTTATAGCTTTCCAGAACCGCCTTGATATAGAGCCCAGTACCACCGGCGATGATAGGCAGCTTGCCTCTTTGATTAATGTCCGCAATCAAATCTTCACAGCGTTGCTTGAAATCTACTACGCTAAACTTAGCATAAGGAGGCAGAATATCCACCAAATGATGGGGCACGCTGGCAAGCTCCTCTTGCGTGGGCTTAGCCGTACCAATATTCATTTCTCTATAGACCAGCATGGAGTCACCGGAAATAATTTCCCCGTTCAGGCGCTTGGCTACCTCGATAGCGCAGGCACTTTTCCCCGTTGCTGTAGGGCCCAATATGGCAACAACCTTTTCCTTCATTGCCTTCCTCACTTGTTTACTATATCTTAATTTACATATGTCATTTTCATTATCTGAAATGACAATCTGACAATAGCCTTATCCAGACCGTTTCAGCTTAAATATTACTAAACTACATAACCTTTGCTATTAAAAGCTAATAAGCTTTAACATAATAGCAACTTTTACAAAGTCATATATAGAATTCAGCTAGACAGAAGCTTAGCAAAGCTGTGTTATCACCTGATAAACCCAAATTTCACTCTGCTGGACTTGCCGCCAAAAAAATCCGTGCAGCCGTATTCACGCAAACGAAATTCGCTTCTTTCCTTGATAACTACCAAGGGTGCAATTTGTAAGGCCAGCGCAAGTGTTCTTTGATTAAGCGGTTTCTCGTAGGAGATGGGTCGCAAAGCATCCATAGCCAGCGAGCCCTTCACCCCGTGATGAAACATAGGATCAAAATAGACTACATCAAATAAATCTGCTTCATCCTTGCAAGTTGCGACAAGCTGCTCAAGATAAGTCTCGGCTACGGCATTGACAGCCTCAACCCTACGAATAGCCTCGTTAAACCAAGGGTATTTGGTTTCGTAGTGTGCTAAGCCATATTTAACGGCAAAGTGTACTAAGGGCGAAGCCTCTACTCCCACTACCCTGCCACTAGGACCAGCGACATAGGCAGCTACCGCAGCATCTGCACCCAGGCCCAGCGTACAGTCCAAGACCCTTGAACCCTCGTGTAAACCTAGGGCCTGCACATAGTTATCCTGAGCCCCTCGCTGCATTTCTAGTATACGCAGGGCCGCCATATTCGGGTGATAGCCAAAATTGCCATGCCTTGAATAAATCTCTGCTCCCTTAACCTTAGCTACGATAAAAGCCTCTACCTTGTGCTCTTCTAGCAGCTCGTCCAAGGTCGCATTGTGAGAGCGCAGCACAAGCGGCACCTGCAGCTCCTCCGCCCAGGCCTTAGCCAAACCTATTAACTTGCCTCTGCCATTACGAGCAGTAGTCACTGCAAACCTTTGTGTTAACACGAAACTAACCTCAAATATTCTTAAAATCCAGTACGCTTAAACAGCTTATACAGCTTGGAGCTGTCAAACTCAATCATGCAGGGTCTGCCATGAGGACAGGTAAAGGGGTGCTCCGTGTTGAATAAATCTACCAGAAGCTGACGCATTTGTCGCATATTGAGAATCTGTCCTGCCTTAATCGCAGCCTTACAAGCCGTAGTATGCAAAATCTCCTGCCGCAGGGTGCTGCCATCCAGCTGCCGTTGCTCGCGCAGGAGCTTGGCAATCTCACGGATAAAGTCCTCGGCATCCTCTGCCGCTAAATCTGCTGGCAGACTAGAAATACGCAGGGTCGTCTCACCAGCCTGGCTAACATCCACACCCAAGCGCAAAAACTCGTCATGGTGCTCTTCCAGCTCTGCAATCTCGTCCTCGTCCAAATTAATATACATAGGAATTAACAGCTGCTGCGAAGGAATATCTGTATGACTTGCCATGAGCTTATCAAAAAGAATACGCTCGTGCGCTGCGTGCTGGTCGATAATATATAGCGTATCCTCGGCCTGTGCAATAATAAAGGTTTTATCCACCTGTCCAATGGGCCAAACAGTGGCAGGTCTTGCCTCCGTATTAGTAAAGCAAAAGGTTTGTGGTTCACTCGGCGTGCTTTGAATTATATTATTGCTTACAGGATTAGCATTGCTATAGCCCAGCCCGTCCTTAAAGCTAGCACCAAAGACATTTTCGCTCTGCTCTGCTTTCTCAGAACTAGCAATGTTTTGGGAAGCAGAATCAGCAAAAACAGCAGCTTTTTCCTCAGCCTCATCAGCTGCAAAAAGCTTAGTCTGAGCTACTTCTTCACTAGCTACGTCAGCACCTTGTACTGCTGTAAAGCCGGTTTGTGCTGGTTCAGCTACGCCCCTACTACCTTCTATCACAGGATAAGGCTTGGCAGCCTCTTTATGCTCGCCTGTAAACAAGGGCTCTTGCTCCTCCTCAGGATTGCGGAAAATAGCCCCTGCATCACTCCTAAAGAGCTGCCTAAAGGGCTCACCGCTAATTCTAATTTCCGGCTCAGGCTCACCCAGCTTATTAGCAAAGCTGGATACACTATCGGTATATTTCCCAGAGGACTTAGCGGCTGACTGAGAATTACCGCCTAAAGCATCCACAGCTGCTCTTGCAGCAGCAGCCTGTGCTAAGCTAGGCTCCTGAAAAACATTCAGCTCCGAATCCGGCAGCAGACTAACCTGCTGGGGCACAGCAGACATAGGACGGCTTAGGGTGTCAGAAAGCGCCTTAAACATCGCCTTATACATTGTGCTGTCATCACTAAACTTGATTTCACTCTTTTGCGGATGCACATTGACATCAATAGTATGGGTATCTACTTCTATATTAAGGATGGCATAGGGAAAGCCATTCTTAGGAATTTGCGATTGATAAGCATGGTCAATAGCCTTCGCCAGCATTTTATTGCCAATCATACGCCCGTTGACAAAAAGGGTTTGCCATTGGCGTGTGCCCTTAAGCAGCGTAGGCTTAGAAATAAAGCCAGAAATTTTAACCTTAGGGTCACGAAAATCTACAGCCAGCATTTCCTGAGCCACAGCCTTACCATATACGGAGCGAATAGCCATGCGCAAATTACCATCACCGGGAGTATGCAGCACTTCCTTATCGTTATTTTTGAGCTTGAAGCAGACATCAGGACGAGAGAGCGCCAGCTTTTCCAACAGCTCGCGAATATAACGGCCCTCGGTGAGAGCTGTCTTTAAAAATTTGCGCCTAGCGGGCACATTGTAAAACAAATCCTCTACGATAATAGTCGTGCCAGCACTACCGCCAGCCTGTGTAACCTCTAAGGTTTCGCCACCCTCAATCCTAATAGAGGTGGCATATTCAGCGTTTTCAGGACGAGTTAAGAGGGTGAATTTAGAAACAGAAGCAATGCTAGGCAGGGCCTCGCCACGAAAGCCCAGGGTTGCGATGCTCATTAAATCCTCTGCTCGGCGCAGCTTGCTCGTCGCATGGCGCAGTACCGCCAAACGAGCGTTAGCCTCGCTCATGCCACAGCCGTTGTCAACCACGCGAATGTACTCAGTACCACCCTCAAAGATGGAGACCTCAATAACATCAGCACCAGCATCAAGGGCGTTCTCTACGAGCTCCTTCACTACGGAAGCAGGCTTTTCTACTACCTCGCCAGCAGCAATCTGATTGGCCGTATTCTGGTCCAAAAGCTGCACTGTCTGCTCTTTCATTTCCATTAGCGGCCACTCTCCTTCCTTGCTTCCTCCTGTAATTTATACAAAGCATTCATAGCCTCTATCGGCGTCATGCTCATAACATCAAGCTTTAGTATTTCATCAGCTAAGCTACTGCTAAACAGCGAGCCCATGCCCTCTGCCACGCCCAGCATAGCAGGCTCGTGGGAAATATGCTTACTAGCTGCTCCTAGGGCCATTTCTGCCCCGTCATATTGCTGCAGCAGCTCATCAGCACGGTCTAGCACCTTCTTAGGCAGACCTGCCAGACGGGCAACGTGCACACCATAGCTCTTATCCGTGCCACCAGCCACAATACGGCGTAAAAAGACAATGTCCCTGCCTCTTTCCTTAACGGCTACGGAGTAGTTTTTTACTCCCTCTAGCTCGTTTTCTAAGCTTATCAGCTGATGATAGTGCGTTGCAAACAGGGTCTTAGCCTTAATCTTGCTGTGAATATATTCCATAACGGCACGGGCAATACTCATACCGTCAAAGGTACTAGTCCCGCGACCAACCTCATCTAAAATAATGAGACTGTTTTTCGTGGCGTTGTGCAAAATCTGTGCCACCTCATTCATCTCCATCATAAAGGTGGACTGGCCCGTTGCTAAATCATCACTAGCACCGACGCGAGTAAAAATCTTATCTACAGGACAAATATTAGCACTGCGAGCAGGAATAAAGCTACCCATTTGTGTCATCAGCACCAGCAGGGCCACCTGACGCATATAGGTAGATTTACCTGCCATATTCGGTCCGGTAATGACAATCATCCGTTCCTCGCTGTTGTTTAGCTGCACATTATTAGGGACAAAAATTTCTTTTTCCAGCAAACGCTCTACAACAGGATGACGGCCATCTACAACCTTGAGCTCGCCATTATTATTTAGCTCAGGTCGCACATAGTTATACTTATAGGCAGCCGTAGCAAGACTTACCAAAACATCCACTACGCCAATAGCACGAGCTGTGGCTTGCAGCTCGGCAACATTAGCTCTTACTACCTCTCTTAATTCATTAAAGAGATAGTATTCCAGCTGCTCAATCTTTTCCTTAGCTCCCAGAATCTTGTTTTCAAACTCCTTAAGCTCAGGTACAATGTAACGCTCAGCGTTTACAAGGGTTTGCTTGCGCACGAAATAATCAGGCACGCCAGCACTCTGCCCCTTGGAAACCTCTATATAATAACCAAAAACCTTGTTAAAGCCAACCTTGAGGGTCTTAATACCAGTGCTGTCCTTAATCTTCTGTTCAAAGCTAGCCATCCAGCTAGTATTATCGGCTGCTATGGCATGCAGCTCATCCAGCTCTGCGTTGTAGCCAGTTTTAATCATGCCGCCCTCGCGTACACTGAACGGCGGCTCGTCAACGACAGCCTTATGCAAGCGTTCAAACAGCTCTGTATGTAAATGCACACCAGAACAAAGCTTGCGCAGATAACGCCCCTCACATTGGCTGAGACTTTGCTGCAGCACCGGCAGGCTGCCCAAAGAGGTACGCAGGGAAACTAAATCCCTAGCGTTGGCAGAGCCTACCTCTAAGCGCGAAACAATGCGCTCTAAATCATAAATAGACT
>JAEDNJ010000114.1 GCA_016302525.1 Phascolarctobacterium sp.
GAGGATTGCAGACGCAGTCTTGACAACGCTAGATGGTGCTTACAGTAGAGTTCCCCTTTTCATAGTTTTCATAAGCCTTTATAACCGCCCCCACAATCTCATGGCGTACAACATCCTTATCCTCAAAATGCACCACGCCAATGCCCGGCACAGCCTTTAAAATCCGCGCAGCATCTATAAGACCGCTATGCTTGCCAGAGGGTAAATCTATTTGCGTAACATCACCTGTAATGACCATTTTACTGCCAAAGCCAAAGCGAGTAAGGAACATTTTCATCTGCTCCGGTGTCGTGTTTTGCGCCTCATCAAGAATAATATAAGCTTCGTTTAGAGTACGACCACGCATATAGGCAAGGGGAGCAACCTCAATGGTACCTTTGGCAAGATATTTTTGGAAGGTTTCCTGTCCCAGCATATCGTAAAGTCCATCATATAAAGGGCGCAGATAGGGGTCAACCTTGTCCTGCAAATCGCCCGGCAAAAAGCCCAAACGCTCGCCAGCCTCTACTGCAGGGCGTGTCAGAATAATGCGCTCCACCTCTTTTTTCTTGAGAGCAGCAACTGCCAAGGCCACAGCCAAATAGGTTTTGCCAGTACCAGCAGGACCAATGCCCAAGGTGATATAGTTCTTGCGGATTGTTTCTACATAATTCCACTGGCCCAGAGTTTTCGCCTTCACCTGACGACCACGATTGTTGACGATAATCGTGTCCGCATACATACGATGGAGACTTTCCTGTCGGCCCTGCTGCACCATATAAATACTGTAGCGCACATCATGGGTAGTCAGAGGCATCCCCTGTCGATACAGAAAAAGCAGCTCCTGCAGCAAAGTCTCTGCCTGCTCTACCTCTTGGGCTGCACCACTGATATGAATCTCGTTGCCACGAGCAACTAGCTTACAGGCAAAGGCAGAGCGCACCAGTCGCATAAATTCTTCTGTACGACCAGTTATGCCAACCATCTCCTGCTGGTCCACTGTTGTGATAATCTTAGTTTTTGTTGCACCTTGTTCTGTCAATGCTGAACCTACTCCTTATTCCTACTCTAAGCCAGCCTTCCTAGGCCATAGCTATCCTATGCTAAAAAAACAACTAACATATTTAACGCTTTTCGATAGTAACCTTTTTAATGATAACGGGCTGCAGAGGCATATCATATTGTCCAGTTTGCACTGCACCAATTTTAAAAACAACATCCATGCCCTTGCTAACCCTGCCAAATACAGCGTGCTTGCCATCTAACCATTGTGTTTTCACCAAGGTGATAAAGAATTGGCTGCCACCAGTATTAGGACCTGCATTCGCCATAGAAAGCACACCTGGTCCATCATGGAGCAGCTTAGAGCTGAATTCGTCCTTAATCTTGTAACCGGGGCCACCAGTGCCAGGCATACCCTTCACCTCAGGGTCCTTATTTAAATCTTTCACATCAAAGCGCACATTAGGACAGCCTCCCTGAATCATAAAGTCCTTAATTACCCTATGAAAAATCAGGCCATTATAGTAGCCCTTGTTAGCAAGCTCTATAAAATTTTTGCTGGTATTCGGAGCATAGTCTGTAGCCAGCTTAATCTCAAAATTACCCATGTTAGTTTCAAAAACCGCTGTTGCAGGCTCTGCCTTGGGCGCATTAGCAGCCTTTTCGTTACCGCAGGCGGTAAGTGTAAACATACATAAAAGCAGCATACAAATCAATACTATTCTTTTCATTATTGGCTCCTATCTGTGCAAAAGCACATAAAATTTCAAGTTAAATTATACACCAAATTATATAAGTAGGCAATAAAAATAAACTCGCAGACCAAGCTACGAGTTTACACGAAAAAGCTTATTTTTCTGTTTCCTTAAGGTGCTCTAGATATTTTAAGAAAGGCTGCAGGCACCTTGTCTGCAAAGCTGACAAGGATACTAAACAATAAAAACAAACAATTAAATATTCTTTTTCAGCCAGGCAGCTAAAATATCTCCTGCTTCTTCGCTGTACTCAGCAATACTATGGCTGCCACCCGGCCAAATATAGCTCTCGCAGCAGTCACCTAGGGTCAACACATTTTCTCTTGCCTGATGTACAGGCACCTGGTCATCTGCCTCACAATGGAACAAAAGCACCGGTCTGCCATCCCAATGCTTGTAGGCATCAGGCAGCTTTAGCCCATCATAGTCAGTGAGAAAATCCGGAGTAATATCACATTCGCCTCGTTCATCCTTTAGGTGCAGGGTTTCACCACGCAGCAGCTTATCATAATATTCCTGGCTCATTACATGTATAAGAGCCTCACCCAAATCATTAGGAGCACTCCACAGCACTATTCCAGAAATATCCTTGTCCTCGCGAGCGTAGAGCATAGTTGTCGCGCTTCCCATACTGCGGCCTAAGAGAAAAATTTTGCAGCCCGGCTTTATTTTCCTAACACCAGCTACCACAGCCTTAAGCTCGCTAATCTGGGTGCTCAGCTTCGTAGTGCCAGTAAAATTGTAGCGTACAACATCGCAGCAGGCAGCAGCCTTCACAGCATAGCCCTTGGCATAGCCACTGCTCTCACGGCTACCACGAAAACCATGGCTCATAATCAGCACCACATTGCTATTGCTTCTGTTGGACTCTACAACACATTCAATTTCTCCTAACGGTCCCTTAACGATAAAATCTTGCACAAAAATCACCTCTAGACTAACACTAACATACAGTAGTTATATTTTTAAGCAACCGCTTAGCCTGCACCTAAAAAATAAAGAGCACATATGGGCAGAACGAACAGGTAAAGAAGAGCTCAACCCATATGTGCTTTTTTGCAAATTGCCAAATAATATTTATTTCACAAAGCTTTTTACTTTATCCCAGAAGCTTTTTTCCTCTGGATTAATGTTGCCCTTGTTGGCTTCACCAAACTTGCGCAGGGCTTCCTTTTGGCTTTCGTTAAGCTTGGTAGGAATAATAACCTTTACTCTTACCAGCTGGTCGCCACGCTGGCCACCACGCAGGCTAGGAATACCTCTACCCTTCAAGCGCAGCACGCTGCCCGGCTGAGTTCCCTCAGGAATCTTCATCGTAATCTGCCCATCAAGAGTAGGCACCTTGATTTCCGCGCCTAGAGTTGCCTGAACAATGTTGATAGGCACCTCGCAAATTACATTTACTCCATCCCTTTGGAAAACCTTGTGGGGTCGTACATACAGATAAACATATAAATCGCCGCTTGGACCGCCCTTTTGACCTGCGCCGCCCTCGCCAGCTACACGCAGTCTGGTGCCGTCATCTACGCCAGCAGGAACCTTCACAGATAAAGGCTTAGAACCCTTCACAGTGCCCTTGCCATGACATTTCTTGCAGGGATTCTTGATAATCTTACCCTCACCCTGACATTTAGGACAGGGACGCTCATTAATCATCTGCCCAAACATGGTCTGCTGAGCATAACGAACATAGCCAGTACCATGACATTCAGTACAGGTTTCTACGCTAGAGCCAGGCTCTGCGCCCTCGCCATGACAATGCTCGCATTGCTGGTCACGGGTAATCTTGATTTCCTTAGTAACGCCAAAGGCTGCTTCCTCAAAGGTAATCTCCATATCGAAGCGCATATCTGCACCGCGTTGGGGTCCTCTTTGCTGACGAGGTCTACGACCGCCGCCAAAAATATCACCAAAGATATCCTCGAAGCCGCCAAAGCCGCCTTGACCGAAGCCACCGAACCCGCCAAAGGGATCGCCGCCACCGCCACCACCTTGGGTAGCCTGTTCAAAAGCCTCAGGTCCTAGCTGATCATATTGAGCTCGCTTTTCATCGTCACTCAGCACTTGATATGCTTCGTTTGCTTCCTTAAATTTTGCTTCAGCCTCTTTATCATCGGGATTAGCATCCGGATGATATTTTTTGGCCAGCTTATAGAAAGCCTTTTTTAATTCACTCTTAGAAGCATCTTTTTTTACTCCTAAGACTTCATAATAATCTCTTTTAGCCAAGGCCTTTGCCTCCTCAAAATTCGACAGAAAGCCCATCTGTAAAAGATGAGCTTTGCGTCACACTTGTCTATTTTACTAACTATACTTCAACATTGCAACCCATTACCTAAGGATATATATGTATACATAATCTATCCAAAGCTAGGGCTTTAGCAGCAAGTCTTTACATTATTTCTTGTCGTCTACTACCTCAGCATCGATAACATCGTCATCAGCCTTGGGTTTAACATCTTCAGCACCGCCAGCGTTCTTCGCTGCCTCGGTTTCCTTGTAGAGTTCAGCGCTCAGCTCGTATAAGGGCTTGGTCAGCTCTTCGCTGTCCTTCTTGATTGCTTCGATATCGTCACCCTTCAGGGTTTCCTTCAGCTTGTCAGCTGCAGCCTTAACCTTAGCAATCATGTCGTCCTTGCCCTTGCCTTCCATATCCTTGCAGGTCTTTTCTGCTTGATAAAGCAGGGAGTCAGCTTGGTTCTTAGCCTCAATGCCTTCCTGGCGCTTCTTATCAGCATCAGCATTAGCCTCAGCTTCCTTAACCATGCGCTCAACCTCGTCCTTAGACAGAGAGCCAGAGGAGGTGATGGTAATATCAGCAGCCTTGCCAGTGCCTAAGTCCTTTGCAGATACCTTTACGATACCATTAGCATCGATATCGAAAGCAACCTCAATTTTAGGAACTCCACGCGGAGCAGCAGGAATGCCACCCAGCTCGAAGCGGCCCAGAGTCTTGTTGTCAGCAGCCATCGGACGCTCGCCTTGCAGAACGTGTACATCTACAGAGGGTTGGTTATCTGCAGCGGTAGAGAATACTTGCTTCTTAGAGGTAGGAATGGTGGTGTTGCGTTCAATAATCTTGGTGAAGACACCGCCCAGAGTTTCGATACCCAGAGACAGCGGAGTAACATCCAGCAGCAGTACGTCCTTAACCTCGCCAGCCAGAATACCAGCTTGGATAGCAGCGCCTACAGCTACACATTCATCAGGGTTAATGCCACGGTCCGGCTCCTTGCCTAAGAAGGATTTCAGAGCTGCTTGTACAGCAGGGATACGAGAGGAACCGCCAACCAGCAATACCTTATTGATTTGGCTAGCGCTCATGCCAGCATCGCTCATAGCTTGACGAACAGGACCCATGGTGCGTTCTACCAGGTCAGCAGTCATAGCCTCGAATTTTGCACGAGACAGATCCAGATCTAAGTGCAGAGGGCCTTCCTCGCCAGCAGTGATGAAGGGCAGGTTGATGTTGGTGGTCAGTACGCCAGACAGCTCAATCTTTGCCTTTTCAGCTGCTTCGCGGATACGTTGCATAGCCATTTTATCTTTAGACAGGTCAATGCCTTCAGCCTTCTTGAATTCATCAACCATCCAGTCCATAATCTTCTTATCGAAGTCATCGCCGCCCAGATGAGTATCGCCATTGGTTGCTTTTA
>JAEDNJ010000115.1 GCA_016302525.1 Phascolarctobacterium sp.
GCTCCCAGATTAAAGCCTTAAGCTCCCCTCTTTTTATACAGTAGAGGCAAGGGACGTATCCTGTTCCCTAATGGATTTTTTTCGTCCAAAATTTACAAAACCCATCTTCCATTTTTATAAAATATGATACAATTCGTCTCATGGGCAACAGCCTGCTGGATATTATTGTCTTTGGACGCATTGCCGGCAAGAAGGCGGCAGCTAAGGCTAAAGAAATTACTCTGGGCAAGCTCAAGCTTGACCATGTAGAAAAATACGCCGCTGAATGTAGGGCTGCCGGTCTGGCTAACGAAACACCTTCTCCCAAGCTCCTGCACATTTATACTCATGGTAGAGATACAAGGTAAGCAGCCAAAACGCTGACAACTCCTTTTAGCATATCCATAAAAATAAGCCGCTCGTGCTGGGCGGCTTTTTTGTTTGTGCCAAGGCCTGTATCCAGCTAATGAGGTCTTGCCAACACACTAAAATCAGAGTACAATAATAAGCAGCGGCTATCTGTGCTACTAATTTATTTTTTTAGTGAGGTTACAATCATGCACTTACCAGAGAAAAAATATATCGCAGCCTTTGATATCGACTGCCAAAACACCTTTACCCCTGTTTGTCCCGACGAATTGCCTGTTGCTGAGGGCGACCAAATCGTAGACGAGCTGAACGCTCAGGCCAAATTTGCCAGCCTGCGCCTTGCTTCTCGTGACGCGCATAGCCCCAGCGCCCTGTGGCTGGCGGATAAGGACCACGCTCCCCTCACCCTTGTGCCCGGCAATCATCCGGATGTAGATGTTTTTTGGCCTGCTCACGCCATTATCGGCACCAAGGGCTTTGACTTTATTGAAGGTCTCGACCCTCAAGCCTATGATTTTCAGGTGTACAAGGGCATTGAGCCGGCTAAGCACCCCTACGGAGCCTGCTACCACGATTTAGCCAACACCCTTTCTACTGGCGCTATCGAATACCTGCAAAGCAAGGGCATTACCACTGTTATCTGCGGTGGTCTGGCTACTGACTACTGCGTTAAGAACACTGTCCTGCAATTAAAGGCTGCCGGCTTCGAGGTAATTCTCAACTTAGCTGCCTGCCGCGGTATTGCTCCTGAAACTGTAGCTGCTGCTATTGACGAAATGCGAGCAGCTGGCGTAACAATCATTGCTAACGCTGCTGAATTAGCATAAGGCTGCAATCCTAGCTAACTTTGCTATATTAGCATAAGTCTACTAGCCTAGCAAGCTTTGCTAAATTAGCTTAAGGCTACTAGTCCGATAAGCTTTATCAAACCAGCATAAAGCTACTATTCTCACAAGCTTTGCTAAATTAGCTTAAGGCTACTAGTCCGATAAGCTTTACCAAACCAGCATAAAGCTACTATTCTCACAAGCTTTGCTAAATTAGCTTAAAGCCAGTTTTTGCCAGTTACCATACTGTTTTCTATAGTGTCAGTTATCCGTATGCTGTTGCTTCTTGCCTTGTAAAACCCAGTTTTGCGGATACAACCAATAGCAATTAGATTGCCGTTTCTGTCATTTGACTATTGCCCTCCTAAATAATATAATACACTCATAAAATACGATACATGAGTTCTGTATTTACAAAGGAGGTAGCGGCAATGTTTCTGTGGTTAAGCGGTGTAGTTTTTGACTGGTATGAGGGTTACGGCTACGACATAGAAAGAATCTATCAATAAGCGGCTGTGCTGAATGCTTTAATTAAATACAAGCGTAAGGTTATCTCACCGGGTCTAAATACCTGGGCGGATAACCTTTTTTCTTTTTCTATACAATATCTTGCCACGAAAAAAAAGGAAATAAGAGCTTTATCTAGAATAGTATAATGTTAAAGTGTTTTTAGAATGAGAGACATTAGCTACCATGAAGAATTTTGATAACGACAATATCACAAAAGCATATTGGCTTAAGCTCTGGCAGCTGCTCAGGAGCCTGCTCTCTCCTTTTATGCTGCTTCTTTCCCTCTTTACGAAAAGAGTGCTCCACAGCGGCTCCTATCTTTGGTCCCTCTTTGTCTCGAAATGGTATCACTGGCGCTGCGAGATTCCTGCTGGTCATTTTATCTTCGGACTTTATTTTTGCATTATCGCTGCCGGCACAGTGATCCTAGTCCTGAGCCAGTATCAGGATTTGTACTTTGCACCCTTCAACCTTTATGAGGTGGCCGCTGCCTCCCTCGCCAGCTGGCAGCAGGCTCTCAGCGAAAGCAGCAGCTCTAGCACGGGGCCAATCTCCTTACTTGCCTCCTTTTGGGGCATAAGCTGGAATACTCTGGTAGACTTTGTGTATACCGTGAAGCTAGGCCCTATTAACGTGCACAACTGCCATGTAGTCATCGACGCTCTTTTTACTGCTGCCTCGGCCACCTGCCTCACGGGCATGACCACTACTGATGTCAGCAAATATCCGCCGCTGATTCTCGTCAGCCTCATTCTCATGGGTGCGGCCAGCATTATCATTGTGGCCCTCAGCTTTAATATCAACAGCTATTTTCATTCTGAATCCAATAAAAGCGGCTCCCTGAGCCTAGAGGAATATAGTCAGGGCCGCAGTCTCGGCAATTTCACCCTTAAGGCCATGTATGGCTTCATCATGCTGGGGATTATTTCCCTTACTATTTACTTTTTGCCGCCCACGACTGTAGAAAACTTTTTGCAAAGCCAGTTAGAGGGCTTTCTGGCGGCTATTCAGGCTAATCTACTCTATATTTTCGTTTGGCTCACTATCGTTGCCTTCGCGGCCTTCCTTATCTATAAGCTGTGGAATCAAATTAGCTTGCAATTTTATCGCTTTTTAGCAAGCAGCCTTGTCTACTACGGCAGCATTACCAGCCTTTTTGTGCTCATCATCCTCTGGCTTTTCTACGCCGAGGGGCATTGGGCAAGCGAGGATTTCTTCCGTGCCATTTATAGGGCTATTTTCCTATCTGTCTCTGCCTTTACTAATGCTGGCTTTGACACCTACCACGGAGCCCTGGCCGAGCGCTTGGGGCGCGAGAACGCCAACCAGTGGATGACAGCCCTTATTATGCTGCTCATTTTCTTTGGCAGCCTGGGTATGCAGGTGGTGCGCGAGCTGCCTCATGTGGCAGCAGAATTTTCTCGCGCTCTTGTTTCAGGTCGCTTTACCCTCAGTCGCTTTGGTATGAAGATTTCCTTTCATACTAAGCTGGTGCTGCTGACGAATATTATTTTATGGCTACTGGCGGCCTTTATGTTCTGGTTCTTAGAAACTACCAAGGGTATTTCCCTAGACGGGCTCAGCAGTTCAGAAACCTTTTTCACGACGGCCTTTCAGTCCATCAATATGCGTACTGCCGGCTTTTCTATCCACGCTGATGTGAGCCTCTATACCCACCCCACTCTGCTGATGATTATGATTATGATGCTCATAGGCGGCTCGCCTAATTCCATGAGCGGCGGTATGAAGGTCACTACGGTTGCTATTCTCTTTCTCACAGCAAAGTCGCTTTTAGAGCGGCGAGATGCAGTTTATGCCTTTGGCGAAGCTATTTCCCAGGAGGCAATTCATAAGGCTATGACAACCTTCGTCCTGACTATTAGCTGCCTGACCCTTGCCCTCATGCTAATTTTTAGCTTCTATGACGGGCAGGAAACGGATTACTTTAGAGTGGCCTTTGATGTTGTGGGCGCCTTTACTACCATTGGGCTCAACACCGGCATTAAGGATTGGAATATTCCCTGTAAGCTGGTTTTGATTATCTGTATGTGCTTTGGCAAAATTGGCGTGCTTACAATTGGTATGAGCCTGTATAACCAAACGAAAAGAAATAGAGGTATAAATAAATGAAGACAAAGAAATTTCTCGTCTGTGGTCTGGGCAAGCTGGGCTGCAGTGTTGCCGATACCCTTGATAAAATGTTTTTTGATGTCATTGGTCTGGATATCAGCGAAAAGGTCATTGCTGACATCCGCCAGAACAATAATCTCCGCTTTATGTGCTATGTAGCAGATGTCACGAACCAGCAGTTTATCGAAAACCTGCGGGCTGTGGATGAGTTTACGGCAGCCATTATTGCCATCAGCGATTTTTACTCTCGCCTTGTGTGCACTAAGCTGATTCAAAACCATGCTAAGGCTACTGGCAGAGAGATTGATGTCATAGCCTGGGCCGGCAATAAGTTTGAAGAAAGTATGCTTTTAGATGTTGGCGCGCACCGCTTTATCCGCGTAGAGGAAAACCTAGGCAAATATTTAGCCTATACGGCCAGCTCCGACAATGTGCTAGACTTTAATAACCTGCGCTTGGAGGAGGCTGCGGGCCTGAGCAAGGTGGATGTGGAGACCCTGCAAAACGCCTATGCTGTGACGAGTATTGCTGTTCCACCTGGCTTTACTGGCAACAGGGTTAAGGATTTTGTGCTGGAATATATGGAGAGCACGCAAAAAATCGTGGCTGTTTATCATCCGCACGACCCCAACGCCACCGAACCCAGCTACTGTGACAGCCCCCAATTTGCCGAGCACCCCCTGCACCCAGGAGATACGCTCATCATCTGCGGCTATCATGATAAGCTGAAAAAGCTGCTGCGCAACCTGCCCGATTAAATAGGCAAGCCTTCTCTAATATACATTTACAAAGCAGTAGCTAACAGTGTATAATAAGCTGTTTATTTTATCAGCCTACACAAATTATGAGCTAAGCTTGAAATTGCAAGCTGCAACAGTTTAAGTTCGCTTATAACATTCTTTCATATAACATAGTACAAGCTTAAACCTGAAACAGCTTATTTCCATAGCTAAATAGATTAAAATCAATAGAGGAGTAAATTTGATGTTAAAAAAACTACTATTATTAATTATCGCCATGCTATTTATAGCGGGCTGCGGCTCTGCGAAAAATGACTCTGCTAAGCTCAAGGCAGCTGCTAGCTTCTACCCCATGGCTGAATTTACCCGTGCGGTTGGCGGCGAGCTGGTCTCTGTAGAAACTCTTGTGCCTGACGGGGTGGAGCCCCACGACTGGGAGCCTACTCCGCGCGATTTAACTCGTTTAGGCAAGGCGCAGCTCTTTGTCTACAATGGTCACGTAGAGGGCTGGGCAGAGGCTGCACTTGATGCTCTCAGCGAGCGTAAAATCACCGCCGTCCAAGCTGGTGAGGGTCTGTATAAGCTCCGTGGCCGCCTGGATCCTCATGTGTGGATTAGCCCCGCTAAGGCTATGCAGGAGGTAGAAAGCATTACTAAGGCCCTGTGTCAGGCTGACCCTCAGCATAAAGATGCTTACCAAAAAAACAGTGCTGCCTATCTTGGCGAATTCGAGAAGCTGCACAAGGAGCTGCAGGCTTTGGGC
>JAEDNJ010000116.1 GCA_016302525.1 Phascolarctobacterium sp.
CTCCAAAAAACAATATGCAAATAAAAGCTGTTAGTAAAGAAAAAATAGATCGCTTTAACATCATTTCCCACACTATGTGCCTCTAACAAAGCATCCTAGCCTTTTAATGTGAACTTAATAGGAATAGTGATGTAACAGGGGCAAGCCTTGCCAAAGGCATCCTTGGCTGGTGCAAAGCGCCATCTAAAAAGCGCCTTTATAGCCGTATCATCCAGGCTTTTGTTGCCACTGCTGCCAGCCAAAATTGCATCCTCCACCTTGCCACTGGCATTAACCAACACCTTTACGAGGGTTGTTCCCTCTACGCCGCTGCTGCGTGCACTGGCTGGATAGGGTGGTTTGTAGCTGGAAATTACTCTAGGAGGCTTGGCTGGTACACCTCGCTTTTCGCCATCACCACTGCCCTGGCCTTTTGCCTCAGGATTCGTGCCGCTTCCCTCTTCCTTGCCATTCTCAACTCCATGAGCTACACCTGGTGTTTCTGGGGCAGAAGCTGTTTCCTGTGGCACAGTCTCCTTGGGCACATTCTCTTTCTTTTCGATAATATCATCCTTTTTAGGAATGACAGGCTGCTTTTTTTCCTTAGGCTGGCTTGTTTTTACAGCCTTAGGAGAACCCAGCTTAGGAGGCGGCCCACCGGCCAGAGTTACCTCTAAAATTTGTGGTGGCCTTTTGTTAAAAGAGAAGCCTAAAGCAGCAATTACTAAACAAAGAGCTATATGTATTGCTATAGCTACGCCAAAGGCTTTAGCATAGCGCTTCTTTTCGTCCTTCATTTGCCCTCACCTATATCTGTAGCTAAACCAAAGCGTGTCACACCGCCACCCTTTAAGGCATCCATCAGCTTAATGACCTTTTGGTATTCCACAGTAGCCTCAGCTCGTAAAATTACAGCAAAATTCTCATCCTGCTTGCTAGATAAAGACGCATTCTGTACTAACGCCTCTAAGGTAATCTTTTGCTCATCCAAATAGAGCGTGCCATCCTTTTTCAAGGTGACTGTAAAATTACTTTTGGAAACTGTTTCTGAGTTTTGCGCCACTGGCAGACGAATAGGTACAGATTTAATTTCTGTCATATACATGGTACTGACAATAAAAAATACCAATAATAGGAAAATCATATCAATCATGGGGCTCAGCATTGGTTCTGGTGCCTTACCACCATCTCTTTGCCTCAGCTTAATCATTTTCTATTGCCTCCACAGTTATCGTCACAAATATTTTTTGCTATTGCCTCCAGCAGTGTGTTACTCATCTCTTCAATATCCATAGTGATACCCTTCATGCGGCGGGTAAAATAAGCGTGGAACAGAATAGCAAAAATAGAAATACAGAGACCAAATACTGTAGTAATAAGAGCCTCACCTATACCAGAGGTTACTGCCATGGGATTGGTGCTCCTTTCATTGAGAGCGTTAAAAGAAGCAATCATGCCCGTAATCGTACCCAAAAGCCCCAATACAGGAGATAGTGCTACTAAAACACCTAAGTAGCCCAAATTCTTTTCAAACCTGTCGAGAGCGCGCTCTGCTCGAGCAGCAATAAAGCCTTCTAAACGCTCAAAATTACCATGACGAGCCATTACTATAGTGGCTAATTTCGCTACCTCACCCCTGGTGCTATCAGCAAGCTTTTTTGCGTTTGTCCAATCGTCCTTCTCAATATAATCACAGAACTGCTTTGTAAAGGTCTTACCGCTATCCGCCTGACGATAGTACAAAAAGCGCTCCACACCAATAACAACTGTAGCTATAGAGCAAAACAATAGCGGCCACATTACAGGACCACCTTTCACAAAATAATCAACTGCAGCAAACATACTTCTTCCTCCAATCTTTGCTACCTATTATTATTGCTCCGTGCTTAAGGAATGTCCTTAACTAGAGCGTGCGCTTATTAGCAGACCAAGCTACGGTCAGTCTAAACCTGAAGCAATTTACTTATGCAGCACACCAGAAAACACCAATATAAGCAATACAGAAGCAAAACTTTATAGGGCTGATTATAAACTATATACCTACAATATGCTCAATAGTTTAGTACCTGGATTTGCTAAATTTCAAAATATATCTAAGCCTTTATTTTAGCTATTTTTATTATTTATGCGACATTCATTTTATCTAAAGAGATATTCTTATTGAGATTTATTGCTATTTCTTTTTTATGCTAGTTATGCTATAATAAACAGTATCTTAGGTATATAGTTTCAGCAAGGGGGAAGAAAAATGCCCAAAGAAGTAAAGAGCTATTATACAGCAGGTGAATTGGCTGCTATTTTTGGTATCACCAAACAAGCTCTGCTCTATTACGATAAAAGAGATATACTCAAGCCGGAATTTATCTCCGACAATAACTACCGTCATTATTCTATGGACCAATATATGCTCCTAGAAATAATAATTGCACTTCGTAAGCTCGATGTTTCTATAGAGGAAATAAAGGATTATTTAAACAACCGTAATCCCGATTCCTTAGAAGAGCTTCTAGTTAAGAAGCAAACTGCCTTAGAAGAGCAAATTCGCACAGCAGAGGCAGCTACAGCCAAAATAACCTCCATGCGCAAAAAGATTAATCACGCCCGACTTTTACATTCTGGGAAGATCACTCTTGAACACCGCCATAAACAGACAATCATTGTCTCTGATTTAGCCTCTGTAGAGGATGATACAGAGCGTATAACAATTTATGCTAGGCATAACTTAGAGTTATTTGATTCTCCCTATTTCAAAGAAAAAGCTACCGGCTGGGTTGTTTCCAGTGATGGTTATTTTAACCATGATAATCGTAAGGCTATAGCCTATTACACTACTGTCAACAACTCTTATGCAGGTAGCAACGCAACTATTCTCCCAGCGGGACTTTATTTATCAATTCATTATAAGGGTATCTTCCACAGCTCTGGTCCTGCTCTCAAGGCAATGTTTAACGACTTTATAGATCGCAACAGGCTGCGTGTAGTAAGCAATATCTACTGTATGCCCTTAATTGACCATTGGCTTGCCAATAAGGAGACTGAATATATTACAAGAATCTCTATGCAGGTGGAATACATAGATTAGGACTAAATATTTTGTTTTTGCAGCTTTCTTAGCAGGAACAGGAAATAGGGAGTACCAAGCAGGGCTGTCATTATGCCTACCTTGACCTCTGCGGGTTGCAGCACTACCCTTCCTAAAGCATCGCAGAATATTAAAAACATCGCCCCACCCAGCGCACTAGCTGGCAGCAGTATGCGGTGATCTGGACCTAGCAATAAACGCATCATATGCGGCATGACTAAGCCTACAAAGCCAATATTGCCGCTAACGCAGACCGAGGTTGCTGTTGTCATCGCTGCTACTAATAAGAGACCCATGCGATAAGCTATAACATTCATACCTACAGCCTTGGCCTCTGCTTCACCCAAGGAGAGTATATTTAGGTGTCTTGCTAAAAGCAGCATGATGAAAATGCCCAGTCCAATAGGACCAACAGCTAGCTGTACATGCTCCCAACGGCGATAATCTAGCCCGCCAACGGACCAAAATAGATATTCCTGAAGCTTTTGTCCCTGAACAAAGGTGAGCACACCAGAGGTTAAAGCTCCTAAGAACAGGCCTACGGCAACACCAGCCAGCAATAGAGTCATAACAGGTATCTTGCCATTGCGCATTGCTAAAAAGACAGTCAGGCAGACAGCTAAGATACTGCCACACAAGGCAAAGGCCGGCAAATTATACATACTAACAGCCTGTAAATTCAAGGCAATACATAATACCGCCCCTGCAGCTGCACCAGAGGAAACGCCAATCAGACCAGGATCGGCCAAGGGATTGCTAAAAACTCCCTGCATAACTGCCCCGGCAACGCCTAAGGCAGCGCCAACCAATAAGCCTACCAGCAGGCGCGGCATACGGATAAACCAAACCACGGCCATTTGCTCATTGGTAAAGGCTGTGTTATCTAGAAGTGTCAAGCCCAGCCTTTGAGAAATAATAGCTAACACATTTATTAACGGCACCCTTATCTGTCCACAGTTGAGGGAAAACAATGCCGCTATTAGCAGCAGTGCTAGCAAAAGTGTAAATATTAAGCTTTTCCTCATTTTCATCTTCTCCCCGCTACCCTTCTTTATTGTATTGCCCAAGGCAAATTTTTTCTAACAGTCTATGCTTAAGGCTAGCCTCTTCCTGCTTAGCCTTAGCAGAAACCTCAATATTTCCTGTTAACGGATTTTTGATGATATGTATATCGGCTTTATAGGCAGTGCTCAAAAGGCTATCCTGAAAAACATTTTCTGGTGTTGAATCAGCTAAAATACCGCCCTTGCCCAAGAGCAGAATACGACTACAGTATTTATATGCTAGGTCTAGCTCGTGAACGACCATCAGGATGGTTTTTCCCATCATGCTCAATTCCTTGGCAAATTCAAAGATTTCCTCCTGATAAACCAAGTCTAAGCCAGTAGTAGGCTCGTCCAAAAATAAAATAGGCGTTTGCTGAGCCAAAACCTTGGCCAACAAAATTCTTTGCTTTTGTCCACCAGAAACATTATTAATAGGCTTGTCCTTCAGCTCTAGTGTGCCTGTATAACGCATACAATCATGTGCTATCTGCCTGTCGCGCTCACCTTCATTTTTGAGCCAATCTATATAGGGATAGCGACCAGCCAATACTATCTCCTCTGCAGTAAAGCCAAAGCCCACCTCAACCTGTTGTTGAAGGTAGGCTATTTTTTGTGCCAATTCTCTTTCTTTGTAGCTTTTTAGAGACTTGGAAAAGTAACTCACATCTCCACTTTGCAGGGGCAGCATACCTCGCAGACTTTTAAGCAGCGTGCTTTTGCCTGCTCCATTACAGCCCAGAATACCCACAAGCTCGCCTTGCTTTACCTCAAAGCTTACATCCTTCATTACACTGTAGCCAGCATACCCGATAGCTAAATTCTTTACACTTATAATCGAATCCGTCATTATATACTCCTATATGCTTGCAAAAAGCCAATTTTAGCCTTTTACAGCTCTTTTATTAATACCCCCTTAGAGAGGTTAAACTCCTTGAATAGCACATAAATATTTCTTCTAAACTGATCAAAAGTATATCAAGGGAAATAATAACAAAAATGCACCTTCCTATTACAATTTTAGATCGATTGGTATTTACCCTAATAATTATAAGTGCTCTTTTCTCTAGGAAAAGCTCATCCTATACTATATGACTTTTAGAAAACTATCCGTAACACTTTATAAGTCTACAGTATATACCTGCTATACAGTCAATCATCTTTTTGCGCAAAATAAATAACCG
>JAEDNJ010000117.1 GCA_016302525.1 Phascolarctobacterium sp.
CTGATATTATTGGTATACTCGACTTAAACGAGAACGTTGAGGTACTAGGCTATGAAACGGGCTTGGATGGTAGAGGCTGGTATTATGTTAAAAAAGCTAATGGCTTAGAGGGTTTTGCCGCAGCTCAATATATTGATTTAAGATAAGCTGGTGTGATTGAAGGTTCGTTTCGCAAGCTTTAGCTCTAGAAGCATTGGGAGGTAAATTATGAGAAAGAAAATTTTAGGCTTGGCTGTTGCGCTAAGCTTATTCAGCTCCATAGCTTTAGCTGCTCCGCAAGCTGGGGTATATCAGCAAATGTCTGCTGATGGTAGATTAAAAAGCGTTGTCACTATCCTGCATAATCCAGGCACGGGGGCTTATATGGCTCAGCATAGCCTAGGTGATAACATCTATGTTTGTTTTGAGGCCTTGGATAACAATGGTTACGAAATAGAGAATTATGCCTCCAAGCTGCAAAAGACCAGCGGCGGCTATGCTGCCATTGAAAAATGCTTTGTAATTAATGCTGAAAACCTGGCAAGGTGTAATCAAAACGAGCTGTTTCAGGTTAATGCTGTGAAAAAGCAGGGACCTGTGCTTAGCTTTGCAGGTGAGGATAGATTAACAGTAAGTGGAGCTGGTGCCAAGTACGATGGCGAGTATTATTTTAGTCCAAGAAGTAAGCCTCAGGCTAATAATGCATTATTGCTGTACGCTTATGAGACCACAAAGAATGTTAATCTTTTTGAAGAGGGTACTGGGGCAGATGCTTATCGCATACAACAATATGACTTTGCCCCCTGGGTTAATCGCGTAGAGCTACACTATAAGGATGGCAGCCAGGGAACTTACTCCGAGAATGTTCTGCTGGACAACGAGTTTAATATAGTTATGAGCTGTGTTACGGAGGGTAATGCCAGCTACAAGCCTTTTTATGTTAGTGATAAATATGTGCAATGGGCAGAAAACGGCCTAGCTTCCTTTAAAACCTGTGTTGGTGGTGACGAAAGCTCCTTGTATGTGCATAGCTATTTAGCAAAGTCCTTTTCTGAGCTGACAAAGTCCAATAATATGAGCTTAGTTCTTAAGGATTTCTATGGTGGCGAGGGAGAAAATGCCGTCTTTACCCGTCTGTATGATTTAGTAAGGGACGTTGAAGGAGTGCAGGTTCTCGCAGCTAGTGTTAGTCATTCGGACAACGAGACAATGCGGGTAAAGCAATATCTGGGCCAGAGGAATATTCTTGGTGATGAAGTGCGTATCCGTAAGGAGCCCAATACTGCTTGCGTCAGCTTAGGCTATGTAAATAAGGGCAATGTGGTTGAGGTACTGGGTTTAGTAGACCAAACAGGTGAGGTCTTTGATAATAGCTGGGCAGCTATTCGCTTAGCTAATGGTAATCTTGGCTATGTTTCGAGAATGTTTGTTGAAGGGTTAAACAATTAATATTTGTTGAAAAAATGGAGGCTTAAAAATGTTTACTTGGAAAAAACTGATCCTGGGAGCCGCTGCAGGTGCTTTTTGTTTAGGCTTGAGCTATGCTGCGCCTGCATACGCAGCTGCTGATAATAATGCTGTAGTTTATGTTAGCGATAAAATCGAATATGTGAAAATATCTCCTGAGGAAGCCGCTTTTAGAGATAAAAGAAATGGCAACTCTATGTATGTTGTAGAGGATAGGAAGCAGGGTCTTTATAAAATTACCTGTATGGAGGATACCTACATAGATATCTTCAAGCTGGAAGAGACCTGGCAGGGCTTTAAGGGTAGTCGTAATACTATTGCCAATGTAGGCTACGTTAATAATTGTATGCATGATTTAGAAAGTGGCTATATGGATGAGGTCGCTTATCATAGCTATCATCAGGTTAAGAATAGTGTTGATAGGGTAGGAGCTCTGCCAAATCATTTCGAAACGCATTATATTTATAATGATATTGATGAGAAAATGTTCTTGGCAGCAATCTGTAAGGTAGATAATGCGCCTAGCACAGAGTTTAGTATTTTTGGCGGCTATAAGTTTATTAATGCTACGGAGGTACGCATGCGCCAGGCTCCTAGCCTGAATGGCGACATTATGGGCTATTTTAACCAGAACGAGCGTGTCTATGTTTATGGCTATGCCAATGTAGATTATAGTGCGCCGCTTCCCAATGGCTGGGCCTATGTTAAACGTGAGAATGGACAGACAGGCTATGTAGCTGCTCAGTTTGTGCAGCGGGCTCCTATTCGAGGAATATAAATTATTGAGGATAGCTTTAGTACATTTATAAATTGTTGTTTTACAATGTAGAGGTATACTATGAAACTTGCTTTATTTAAACATTCAAAGAAAGCATTAGTTGGGGTAGCCTTAGCTATTGGCTGTTTAGGAATGGCTTCTGTAACTTTTGCTGAGGCTAAGGCTATTGAGTTTAGCCATATTTTAAAAGCCTGTTATACGCATACTATGTGCAATGAGTTTCTTATTAGAAGTGCTAATATGTACAAGGCTCCTATTAATAGCTGGGGCGAGATAATCTCTAGGGAAGAAAGCGGCATGGACGGCAGTGTTACGAAAACCTGGTTAATTGGCGAGGTTAAGGATGGTCCGCATAATGATGTTATATTTCACATTCAAAGTCAGGTTGTTCAAAAGCTAGACAATAGCGGTAAAACTGTTTCCTGGAAGTATGATGATGTTAATTATGCTTTACTCATTTATCCTCAGAGTGAATTCTCTTTCAAGGTGGTTAAACCAAAAGGGGCTAAACTGCCTAGTATTGATATAGAGGGGGATTACATTAGCTCTGTGGAATATCCTATGATGAGCAATGAGGCGGCTATGTATGTTCTGCATAGATTTATGAATGGCAATCCTGTCTACCGTAATAAGCTACAAGGTGCTGCTCTGCAGCATATTGGTAATGATTTAGATGAAAAGCATACCTTTAAGCTAGTTGAGCACCATCAGTATCATGTGGTAACTAGGGGAACCTATGAGGTGAATGCAGATGGTTCAATTTTTGAGTATGACATTGTCATGGATAAGTGGAAGAAAATAACACAGTGATTAGTAAAGCCTACTTTTGCGAGCATAATAAAAACTCCTAAAGTAGGCTTTTAGATTTCGCTCTACTTTAGGAGTAGCATATTAGATAGTTTTTAGTCTTCGTAGTGGCCTTTGCAGGAGTAAATAAGGATATTTTCATCCTCGACATTGTAGACCAGGCGGTTTGCGTGATCTATATGTCTGCTGTAAGCATCCCTGTATTTGAGCTTTTCGGGGTTGCCAATGCCATTTATTGGGCCGTTTCTTTTGATGTCTTTAATCAGGTCGTTAATTTTCTTTAGAGTTTTCTTATCCTGCTGTTGCCATGAAAGGTATTCATCCCAGGATATATCAGACCATATCAGGTTCATTTTCAGCTACCTCGATAAGATTTTGTTTACGACCTAAGCCCTTGTGAATTTGTTCCATGCTGCGGTCAAGCTTGGCAAGGTATTCAGCATTGTGGGCGGTTTTTAATAGCTGGTTGTAGTTTTCGGTGCTGATGATTACTACATTTTTTTCATCTTTTCGAGTAACGATGATAATCTCGTTTTTATCAGTAGCCTTGTCGCAGTAATCCTTGAGATTGTTCCTGAGGGTAGAATAATTGACTGCTAGCATATAAATCAGCTCCTTTCTATGTACAATTTATTGTACAATAAATTGCTTTAGAAGTCAAGTTTTCCTCTTTTGGACTTAGAATTAATTCTTCCTCTCCTGCTAATTCTGGCAGGACTTTGCTTGCTCAGTGGCGAATATTTTCTTAATAATTATAAACGAATTTACTATTCCTTGCTTGCAATAAAAACTAGCCTATGTCTTGCTTAAAGAGGTACTGTGATGAAAAGCTATAATAATTATAAAAAATTAACCTTTGCTGTGCTGCTCAGCTGTGGTACAATGCTAGCACCGTTCCATGCAGAGGCAGCTCATACTAGCCGCTACGAGATGAGCTCGGATGGCTCAACTATGTCCGTTTATTATGGTAGTGATGCTAAGCCATTTGTCAATTTTAAGGTTTACAGCGCAGCTACAACGGGAAATACTACTAGCTACCGTGACTTTTTCACAGCGGGCAATGGTATTAATATACTCAACGAGCAGCAGGCTATAGCCAACGGCATTGCCTATGTACGGGATTTGCTGGGTGAGCCTGTAGAAACTCCCACTATTAGGCTGTTTTTAGAAGCTGAGGTTTATAATAACGCTGCTGCTGGTTCTGATATGATGGCTAATAGTAATACTGCCCTAGGCAATTATTTCTTGTTAAATAGTGTACCTGATGAATATAAGTTTAAAGAAATTGTTGATGAAGAGGGCAATAAGTATTATAACGCTGATACCTGTATCTGGATTTGGCCTAGGGACACTGGCTGGGATGCTAGTGACGTAGGCGTTTTGTCGCGCAATGTGGATACGCAGAGCATGAGCAGCGTAATTGTACATGAGCTTTTCCATGCTTTGGGTATGAGTTTAATAAGCTATGCTGCGAAGGATGAGGCTGGCAATATTAGCTATATAGTGGGTGATGAAGAATATCCTACAAAATCTAGCAAATTTATTGAGAACTCCTATGATATTTATGGCAAGCGTGGTCAGGCAGGGGATAAAATTATCTATATTAACACTGCTGACAAGGATAAGTATCATGCAGAAGCTGGCAAGTTTTATATGTACCTCAGTGATGGTTATGATAGCGAGGGCAATGCCAAGCATACCTATGACAGTGGCTGCTATTTTATTGGCGACCATGTTAAAGATGTGCTCACCATTAATGGCTCTTTGGCTAATTTGGCTTTTCCTGTGGATTCCAACATCACCGTTCCTGGCTTACCCTTAAATGGTGATGAGGGTCTCCCAGAGCTGAGCCATATTGAATTACAAAACAGTTTCCTCAGTCATCAATACTTCCGCAACTGGTCTGTGCCCATGGAGGCAGAGCTGGCCATGCTGGAGGATTTGGGTTATAACATAGATAGGCGCAATTTCTTTGGCTATTCTATCTACAATGATGGCCTGACGATTACGAATGATAATGGCTATTTTGCTAGGGTTAAGGACGGCTCTGGTAACTGGACTTACGACACTAACCAAGCTAATAAGCTGGATTGGGGCGTGGGTCTGCATGTTTATGGGCAAAAGAATACTATTACCCAAACGGGAAAGCTTTATGCGGATGGCGATTATGCTATTGGTATTCGCTTAGACGGCACGCAGGACAATGT